>JAUYED010000106.1 GCA_030691525.1 Bacillota bacterium
ACGGGAGGGGTCAGGGGTGGGCATATTCTCAGCTCTAATCGTGTCTTGCAAGAACAAAACACTCCGATGGGTATCGGTGAATTATTGTGCCTGTAGTCCCGTAGGGACGAAAGGCCAATTCTGAGCCGACACCCAAATCAAAAGCACCCTCCCGTTTAATAATAACTTCGACAATCTCCTAACCCGATAACGGGAGGGATAGGGGTGGACAGCTTCACATACCCGGACTATATCCGATGGGGTCTGGGGCTTTATCGCGACCGGAGTCCCGGAAGGGACGCAGGGAGCGGTACCGCCCCAGCGGGGTTTTGGGTACTTTTGTACCGGTACAAAAGTACCGCCAGCCACAGGCGTATAACCCTATAGAAATGACCCTAATCTCCTCTGACGCTATATAACCTCTCTATAACCGCTTTATAGAGAGACAGCACATTCTCCAAAAAACAAAAAACGGAACCTTGTATCGTGGTTCCGCTTTCTCTGCAAATCAAATTCAAAAGTCCCTTACTTGTCCTTGCCCTTTGATTTTCCTTCCGTCTTTTCGGGCTTCACATCGAGCTTGGCATCGTTTACGACCTCTGCGCTTTCGACAGTCGAGATCGCAGTCTTCGCAAACTCCATCTTGATCCTTTCCGGGCCGACTTCAATCATCACGATGTCATCTTTGATGCTGTAGATCTTGCCATAGAGCCCGCCGATCGTCCTTATCCTGTCGCCGGCTTTCATGGCATTGAGCATCGCCTTGACCTTCTTTTCCCTGCGCCTCTGCGGGATGATCATGACAAACAAGATGACCACCAGAAGCAGTATAGGCATCAGGAGCATCATCCAGTCTGTCCCGCCCGTTGTTGCAGCCGCCGTTCCCGTTGTTGTACCCGTTCCCAAGCAACTTGTAGGCATTTTTACACCACCTTCTATCGTAAATTTAAAATTTTATCTGCAATAAAAATACTCTTTGCAAATAACAGTTAATATTGTATATCAGCAGCGTGATGCAGTCAATAACAAAAATCCTTGCTCTCCATTTTGCTTTATATAATCCTTCGTTTCGTCCGGAACAAATGTGCTATCGCCCTTGATCCTCTTCTTCTGCGCCGTATACGGCCAAACGCCTGCCCGCAAAGCTTTCGAAGCTGCCTTCATCGAGCGCCGCACGTGCCTGCCGCATCAGTTCCAGGGTGTGGTGGAGGTTGTGGCAGGTGATGAGGATGTGGGAGAGTATCTCCCGTGCTTTGACAAGGTGCCTGAGGTATGCCTTGGAATAATGCGCGCAGCAGTAGCAGCCGCAGTCCTCTTCAATGGGTGAGAAATCCCTCTCGTATCTTGCGTTGAGCAGATTCATCCGGCCTGTTTTTACAAGAGCTGTCCCGTTTCTCGCCATCCGCGTAGGCAATACGCAGTCGAACATATCCGCTCCGCGCGCGATGCTTTCAAGCAAATTGTCGGCACTCCCTACCCCCATCAGGTAGCGCGGCTTCTCTCTCTGGAGATGGGGCACTATTTCATCCAGCAGGTCGTACATCATGGGTTTGGGCTCCCCCACGCTGAGGCCGCCGACCGCATTCCCCGAAAAATCCATTTCTGCGATGGTTTTGGCGCTTTCTATCCGCAGGTCGCTATACATGCCCCCCTGGACGATACCGAAGAGCGCCTGCTCTTTTCCCATCGCAGCTTTTTTGCACCTCGCCGCCCAGTCATTCGTGTGGCGCATCGCCGCCATGGTTTCTTCACGCGTTGCGTCATACGGTACGCATTCGTCGAAAGCCATGACGATATCCGCCCCGAGCGCCCGCTGTATTTCCATGACGTATTCGGGCGTCAGCATGTGCTTTGAGCCGTCAATGTGGGACTGGAAGAGCGCGCCTTCGTCGGTCACCTTGCGAAGCTCCCCTAAGCTGAAGACCTGGAAGCCCCCGCTGTCCGTGAGGATGGGCCCGTCCCAGTTCATGAAAGCGTGCAGTCCGCCTGCCTCGCGTATCAGCTCATGCCCCGGCCGCAGGTAGAGGTGGTATGTATTGGCAAGGATCATCTCGGCGCCTGCATCTTTCAGCATCTCGGGCGTCATCGCTTTGACGGTGGCCTGCGTGCCGACAGGCATGAAGCACGGCGTCTCTACAGTGCCGTGCGGCGTTGTAAGCCGCCCCCGCCTTGCGCTTGATTTACCGCTTTCCTTTATAAGCTCAAATCTGAACATGCTTCCTCCCGCATCTATCTTGCAGCTAAATTATCAGCATGGCATCCCCGAAGCTGAAAAACCGGTATTCTTTTTCTACCGCTTCCCTGTACGCGGCAAATATCCTTTCCCGCCCCGCCAGCGCGCACACAAGCATCAGAAGCGACGATCTGGGCAGGTGGAAGTTGGTTATGAGCGCATCCGTAGCCCTGAACTGGTACCCGGGACGGATGAATATATCAGTTTCCCCTTCATACGGATGGATAACGCCTTCGCTGCCTACCGCAGTCTCCAGCGTGCGGCAAGACGTCGTCCCTACGCAGATTATCCTTCCCCCGGCCCTCCTTGCCCCGTTGATCGCCTGTGCGGTTTCCTCTGTGAGCAGGCAGTATTCCGAATGAAGCTTATGGCTTTCTATATTTTCCGTTTTGACCGGCTGGAATGTGCCAAGGCCTACGTGCAGGAGCACGGTTATGATCTTTACTCCTATGCCCCTGATCTTTTCCAGAAGCTCAGGAGTGAAATGCAGCCCTGCCGTGGGAGCTGCTGCAGAGCCCTCTTCCCGTGAATAGACCGTCTGGTACCTCTCGTCTTCGCCTTTGTATGCTGTGATATACGGCGGCAGGGGCGTGCGGCCAACTTTGCACAGTGTATCCATGAAACTGCCTTTGGGGAAAAAGCGCACTATCCGGTTGCCTTCGGGGGTGGAGCAAAGCACTTCCGCTTCCATTTCTCCGCCGCCGAATTCAAAGACTGCGCCCGGGGCTGCCCTCCGTCCGGGTTTGGCCATGACTTCCCAGATGTTTTCCCCCTTTTCGCGCAGCAGCAGGAATTCCATCTTCCCGCCCGTGCCTTTTCGGAAGCCCAGAAGCCGTGCCGGGAGCACACGCGTACGGTTGAGGATGAGGGCGTCCCCTTTACGAAGGTAATCGGCGACATTATAAAAAAACCTGTGTTCTATGCGGCCGTCATCCCGGTGCAATACCATCAGTCTTGATTCGTCGCGCTTGTCCACGGGTTTTTGTGCTATCAGTTTTTCGGGCAGATGATAATCAAAATCGCTGAGTTTCAAATTTTCGTCTCCGGTATTATCAACTTCGACCAATTAAGCTTACTCTATCAGGCTGATCTGCCCGCCGGGGCGCTTTTTCGTTATGCCAAGGTGTGTATATGCCGCCTCGCAGGCTACTCTTCCGCGCGGCGTCCTGTTTATAAGCCCCAGTTGGAGCATATAGGGCTCATATACGTCCTCGATAGTCATAGGGTCTTCGTTTGTCGCCGCTGCGATAGTCTCCAGCCCCACCGGCCCGCCTCCAAATTTATCTATGATGGCCAGGAGTATCATCCTGTCCACATTATCCAGACCCAATCTGTCAACTTCCAGCATGCTCAACCCGTCCCTGGCAACAGTGCGTGTGATGATGCCGTCCGCTTTTATCTGCGCGAAGTCGCGGATACGGCGGAGCAGCCGGTTGGCTACGCGGGGCGTTCCCCTCGAGCGGTGGGATATCTCGTCGGCTCCGTCCTCTTCGATGTGAATATTGAGTATGCGCGCGCTGCGCTTGATGATCGTTTTCAATTCTTCGGGGCTGTAATGTTCCAAACGGCAGATGATGCCAAAGCGGTCGCGCATCGGGGAAGTCAGCATGCCTTCGCGCGTGGTCGCGCCTATCAGCGTGAATTTCTTCAGTGGCAGCCGGATGGTGTTGGCGCTGGGGCCTTTCCCCGTGATTATGTCAAAGACGTAATCCTCCATGGCCGGGTAAAGCACCTCTTCCACGATGGTCCGCAGCCGGTGCACCTCGTCAATGAAAAGCACATCGCGCTTTTCCAAGTTGGTCAGTATTGCAGCCAGATCCCCCGCACGCTCTATAGCAGGCCCCGACGTGACGCGGATATTGACTCCCAGTTCGTTTGCGATGATGGTGGCGAGCGTGGTCTTGCCAAGCCCCGGCGGCCCGTAGAGAAGCGCGTGGTCAAGGGATTCTCCCCGGAGCTTTGCCGCCTCTATGAAGATGCGCATCCTCTCTTTTACCTTGGTCTGCCCCACATATTCGTCAATGGTGCGCGGGCGGAGGCTGCACTCCACTTCCTGGTCTTCATTGCGAAGCCCCGAGGTTATCAATCTGTCGTTCATAAGATTATCTCCTGTCGTTCACGCTCCTTAGAGCGTTCAGAACCATCTCTTCTACGGTATCGGCGCCGGACTTGACTGCCGAGACCGCGCGGGCGGCTTCGGACGGCGCATAGCCCAGGGTGACCAGCGCTGCGATCGCTTCCTGGATCGCGCCTCCTTTTTCCCTGTCCCCTGCAGGGAAAATAGCGCCCCCTGTTTCCCTGCTCTGTATCCTGCCTTTAAGTTCGAGGATGATCCTCTGCGCGGTCTTGGGGCCGATGCCGTTTATCCTGGAAAGCAGCGTTGCGTCCTCGGCAATGATGGCGATAGCCAGTTCGCTGGCTGTCAGGCTGGAAAGCGCCGCCATGGCCACTTTCGGGCCGATGCCTGAAATGGCTATCAGCTTCTCGAACATCTCCCTTTCCTCGCGCGAAGCAAAACCATACAGCACATATGATATATCATTGACCTGCATAGTAGCGTGCAGGTGGGTGAAAAGCTTTATCGTCTCGCCCTCTTTCACCCTGCCTGCCGTTCTGGGCGTTACCAGTACGCGGTATCCCATGCCCCCTGCATCCACCGCCAGGCAGTCCGGGGAAAGCACATATACTTTTCCTGTGATGTATTCGTACATCCTTTTCCTCCGGCCTCTTTATTTCATCAGGAGCGCGTCCTTCATTTTGGCAGTCTGCGCGTGGCATATGGCTACAGCCAGCGCGTCCGCCGCGTCATCGGGCCTGGGTATTTCCGGAAGCCCCAGAAGCGTTTTTACCATCAACTGCATCTGCATTTTTTCCGCCCGCCCGTAGCCGGTTATTGCCTGCTTCACCTGTAGCGGCGTGTATTCGTATATCTTCTTGACTCTCTGGCATGCAGCGGCTATGGCGGCGCCGCGCGCCTGCCCGACTATTATGGCAGTCTTGGCGTTCTTACTGAAAAACAGTTCCTCGAAGGCGACCGCGTCGGGGCGGTATCTCTCTATGAGCTCGCACATGCCGGAATAGACCTTTTGGATCCTTTCGGGGAGCGGCACGGTGCTTTCCGTTTCTATGGTACCATAATCCACGGCAGAAAGGCGCCCTCCCTCGCATCTGATGGCACCGTATCCCATTATGGCCAGCCCCGGATCAATGCCAAGTATCAGCATCCTTCGCGTCAAACCCCCAAATCGAAGTTTCTTTATATCTATTATTGTCCTGCGATGCGGCATTGTCAATTGCATAAGCCCCATGTTTGGGTTTATAATGTGTTTCGTGTTTTGCGGCTTAGGTATTCAGTTTTTCAGTTAATCGTTGGCTTTAATAACGAAAGCCCAACTCTTTTCAGGTGAGTTGGGCTTTCTTATCAATCTCGCGCACACCAGTTCTAGAAACTTGGTGTGTTGCTGCCCCCTGATGGGGGCTTATCGTGTCTTTATTATATGACACGCGAGACGTTCTGTCAATTAATTCTCAACATTATGATATGCATAATGCATTGATTTGAATCAATTATTGATAAAAACCTCTGCCATTTTATCCTTTATCAATTGAATTACTTCGGCCAACCTATTTGGATTAGTATTATCTTGAATAATAATTTTTCCATCTTTCTCTTCATTGATCCAAAGTATTCTAGTCGAATAAACCCATCTCATATAGTCCAATTTAACATAAGTATCAGCAGAAACTGGAAGTCCATTTATTTTCCCGATATTAACTGCATGTGGATTTGAACCTTGTGTCTTTTTTGTGAATGGCAATACTAAAAAACACAAACCTTGCTGCGCCCATATCATCGCAAAATGGCCATCCGTTCCATAATCGCTTAATTCATCCCCAATATTAATTCCGAACTCAACTCTTATAATATCACCGCGTTTTAAATAACTTGGCAGTTTATTGAACCGTTTTTGACCGATTCTCTTTACATTTCTGCACTTTTTAAAAATCCAGTCTGCAAGATTTACCGCTTTTTCTTCATCTATACTTTCAAGTTGAATAAGTGCATTTTGCAGGGCAGCCCTTACAGTTCCATGGGCAGCATTATTGTCCTTCAGCAATCCCATTATTATACAACCCCCAAAAAAATATTATGTTAATTATATCATGCATTGTTATATTATTGCTAATAATATAAACTTTTTCTTTCATTTAATATAGATTGTCATAACACTATTTTTTATGATATCCTAAAAAAGTTGAGATATATAATTTTTCTTAGAAAATTAATTTAACTATTGCATATTTATTCTTTATTATGTATAATTATCAAATACTTGATTCATTCTTTGGAGGTAAACACGATGTCCGAAAAAAAGATGAAGGTCGTCCTTGCTTACAGCGGCGGCTTGGATACATCGGTCATCATCCCGTGGCTGAAGGAGAATTACGACTGCGAAGTCATCGCTATGGCGGCGGATGTAGGCCAGGGCGAGGAACTGGCACCCCTTGAAGCCAAGGCGCTGAAGACCGGGGCCAGCAAGATATATATCGAAGACCTGAAGGAAGAGTTCATCCAGGATTTCATATATCCCACGCTGAAGGCCGGTGCCGTCTATGAAGGCAAATATCTTCTTGGCACGTCCTTCGCGCGCCCCGTCATCGCAAAGCGCCTCGTTGAGATCGCGCTCCGTGAAGGCGCCGAGGCTGTTGCGCACGGAGCCACAGGCAAGGGCAACGACCAGGTCCGCTTTGAGCTGACCGTCAAGGCGCTCGCCCCGCAGCTCAAGATAATCGCTCCTTGGCGCCTTTGGGACCTGAAATCACGCGAGGATGAGATAGAGTACGCGCATGCCCGGGGGATTGATGTGCCCGTGAGCAAATCCCGTCCCTACAGTATGGACAGGAACATCTGGCACCTCAGCCATGAGGGCGCAGACCTGGAAGACCCCTGGAACGAGCCCAAGGAAGATTTGCTTATGATATGCAGCCCGCCCGGAAAAGCGCCGGATACTGCCGGATATGTCACCGTTTCTTTTGAATCCGGCGTGCCCGTCAAGCTGGACGGCAAAGAATATGGCTGTGTGGCGCTCCTCCAAAAGCTCAACGCTCTGGGCGCCAAGCATGGCGTGGGCATCGTGGATCTGGTGGAGAACCGCCTGGTGGGCATGAAGTCGCGCGGCGTGTACGAGACCCCCGGAGGGACGATACTGTATGAGGCGCATAAGGCCCTTGAAAGCATCACTTTGGACCGGGCTACAGCGCATTACAAGGAAATTGTCGCCGTCCGTTTCGCCGAACTGGTATATGACGGCTGCTGGTACACTCCCCTGCGCGAAGCGCTTTCCGCTTTTGTTGACAGCACGCAGCAGAACGTCACCGGCGATGTCAGGGTCAAGCTGTATAAGGGCAGCTGCGCCGCGGCAGGCGTGAAGTCCCCCTATTCCCTCTACAGCGAGGAGTTGGCGACTTTCGGCAAGGACAGCGTGTATGACCAGAAGGATGCCGAAGGGTTCATCAACCTCTTTGGCCTCCCCCTCAAGGTGCAGGCATTGATGAAGCAAAGCAAGAAGAAAGAGTGATGGTATGAAAAAGCTATGGAGTGGCCGTTTCGGCAAGGAACTGGATGAGAGCGTGGAGAGCTTCAACGCCTCCATCTCATTTGACTGCCGGCTTTATAAGCAGGATATCCTGGGCAGCATCGCGCACGCGAAAATGCTTGGCGTGCAGGGCATCATCACGCCTGAAGAAAGCCAGGCCATCGTGGAAGGGCTTTCCGGTATCCTTCTTGACATCGAGTCGGGCAAAGTAACTTTCAGTGAGGCCTGCGAGGATATCCATATGAATATTGAAGCACTGCTGACCGAGCGCATCGGCGAAGCGGGCAAGAAGCTCCATACCGCACGCAGCCGGAACGACCAGGTCGCTCTGGACACGCGCATGTACGTAAAGGGTGCGGTTGATTGCCTTATTTCTCAGCTTACCGGGCTTGAGGAGCAGGTGCTGGATACGGCGGAAAAGCATCTTTATTCGATAATGCCCGGCTATACGCACATGCAGGCGGCGCAGCCCGTTACGCTGGCGCATCATCTGATGGCATATTTCGAGATGTTCAAAAGGGACATTTCGCGCTTTGGTTCGTGCAAAAAACGCACAGATGAAATGCCCCTTGGCAGCGGTGCGCTCGCAGCAACGACTTTCCCGATAGACAGGGCAGCAGTAGCAAAGGAGCTGGGCTTTGCCGCGCTCACAGCCAACAGCATGGACGCCGTGAGCGACCGGGATTTCGCCATCGAATTCGTTTTCTGCTGCGCTTTATGCATGATGCACCTTTCCCGCTTTTGCGAGGAGCTGGTGCTCTGGTCTTCCGCCGAATTTTCCTTTGTGGAGATGGATGAGGGCTACGCAACTGGAAGCAGCATGATGCCCCAGAAAAAGAACCCCGATGTGGCGGAACTGGTGCGCGGCAAGACAGGCCGCACCTATGGCGCGCTCATCGCTCTTCTGGCGCTGATGAAATCCCTCCCGCTCTGCTACAATAAGGACATGCAGGAAGACAAAGAGCAGCTTTTTGACGCGCATGATACCCTGTCATCCTGCCTCCATGTCTTCACCGGCATGCTTTTGACGTTGAAATTCAACGTCAACGCCATGGAGAAAAAGGCCCTTTCCTCTTTTTCCAATGCCACAGACTGTGCCGATTACCTTTGCAAGCGCGGCGTCCCCTTCCGTGACGCACATGAGCTGACGGGGCGGATCGTCCGCCATTGCATCAAAGCCGGCAAGGCGCTGGCAGAGCTTTCCCTGGAGGAATACAAGGGCTTCTCACCACGTTTCGATAAGGATATTTTCAAAGCCCTTTCCCTGAAGAACTGTATCGAAGGCCGCGATATTCCGGGCGGTCCCGCTCCATCCCGCGTCCGTGAGCATATTCAGGCATCGCGCAAATACCTCGCTTCAGTTAAATGATCTGCTGCACAATATGATATAACATGAATAAAAGGCAGGGGTTTGCTTGCGGACTTTTAGCCGCAAGCAAACCCCTTGGTCGTTTCCTTTGCAGAAAAGTCTATTCCTTTTCCTTCTTAGCCAGGTTTAAGTCGTACCCAATCTGCCAGAAATACATATCCAGCAGCTTTAACTGCGGATATTCAACGCCATTTTTGTTTATCACCTCTCGTGCTTCCTCGAACAGCACTTCGTTTTCTATGTAGTAATTGGCGATTTGTTTTATAGACTTTTTTCCTAATGTAGGCGTAGCCACTTTCTCTGACTTGATGCCATCAATAAGGTAGCTATCATACGCAGGCAAACAACCAAATGTACCCATTAGAATTTTAGTAACAAGAGTATCTGTAGGCCTTCTGCAATTTGGCTGATTTTCATAGGCCTTAATAATCCTAGCTCGAACATCCAGAATCAGATTCACAATATTATCATCCAACAAATCATGAGAAGTGCAATACCACAGCTTTTCATATTTATCTTCAAGCAATAGTTCAACCACTGGTTTATGCACTAAATAATCTTTTTGAAGCAGGAAAGATGATCCGCGATACATACCCCAGCTCGCAAGATAGAATCCTAAGTGTAAGCACATAGTATCAATATCAGGTTTTTTTCTATTATCGGCGAAATATTTATAACAATGCTCCCATGAACGATATCGCCCATTCACATCATCATCTGTTGCATTATTAAATTTCATCAGTACTTCTTGTTTCATTCTGGTTACTTTCACCTCATCATTGCTCAGCCATTGTACATTGTAAATTGCTAAGGCAGGGGCCTATGCCCTTGGGGGCGCAGCCCCCAAAAGGTAATGTTCCCCTCCCGTTCTTATAAACCTTATACTATCTCTCTGGTTGATAACGGGAGGGGTCAGGGGTGGGTATCTTAATTCTTTTATTATTTCTTCGGAGCGCCCGCTGCGCAGCATTTCTTGAATTGTACATTGTAAATTGCGCAGCTCTATCTATTTTCTCTCATCTTCCTCTTATAATTTTCCGCCCATCCCACCATCTCTCCAGCGTGCTCTATCCCCACCGAGCTGATATCCGCCCCGCCTGCGAGCCGTGCGACCTCCCCCAGCCGCTGTGCGCCGCCCAGAGGGGATACGGCGGTATGCGTTTTGCCGCTTCTTTCGTATTTGCTTATGAGATAATGTGAATCCGCCATCGAAGCTATCTGCGGCAGATGCGTCACGCATACCACCTGCCTGTCCATTGAGATGGAAAAAAGCTTTTCGGCCACAACCTGCGCTATCCTGCCGCTTATGCCGGTGTCTATCTCGTCGAATATCATACTTGGTATGTCGTCAAGGTCTGCCGCGATGTTTTTGATAGCCAGCATGATGCGCGACATTTCTCCGCCCGATGCCACTTTGGAGAGCGGCTTTACCGGCTCCCCAACATTTGTCGTGATGAAAAATTCGACCTCGTCGAATCCCTTAGCCGTAAATGCGCCTTCGCATGCCTTTTCAAATGATGGCGTTTCGGAAAAAACGGCTTCAAATTTGGACTTTTCAAGCCCCAGTTCAGAGAGCTGCTCCAGTACCTTGCCCGTAAAAAGCTGCGCAAAATGCCTTCTTTTCTCCGAAAGCTCCAGCGTGATGCCATAGAGTTCGCCGGCTATGGCCTGCTTCTTCGCTTCAAGCTGTTTGACCTGTTCTTCGCTCGTCAGGATGTCTTCATGTTCTGCTTTGGCTTTTTTCAGAAAGGCAAGGACCTCCTGTATCGTGGAGCCATATTTCTTTTTGAGCCGGGCTATCTCATCCAGCCGGCTTTCCGTTTCCTCCAGCCGGGCAGCGTCATATTCAAATGAATTCTTGAAATCCCTCATTTCTATCGCGGCGTCTTCCAGCGTGAAATACACTTCGTCCAGCCGGTTCTTGATGCTTTGGAACCTTTCGTCTATGCCGGTAAGCCCTTCAAAAGAGGACGCCGCCGCTTTTATGGACTCAAGGGCGGAAGCGCTCTCAGTCCCCCCGTATATGGCATCATACCCGCTGGAAAGCGCCCGGGATATCTTTTCCCCGTTCTGCAGCAGGCGCTTCTCCTTTTGCAGTTCCTCGTCTTCGCCGGGCGTTAGCTTTGCACGCTCTATCTCGGCTATCTGAAATCCGAGTATATCCAGCATCCGCTCCCTGTCTCTTTCAGAACCGAAACGCGAAGCCAATTTATTGGATATGCTTTTGTATTCCCTGTACAGTTCCGAAACTTTTTCCCGCAGCGATGCCGTTTCTGCGCCGGCGAAATTGTCTATCAGGTCAAGGTGCTTCTGCGGGTTCAGGAGCGACTGGTGCTCATGCTGTCCGTGCAGGTCTACCAGCGCATCCCCCGCTTCTTTGAGGGCGGAGACCGTCACCATACGCCCGTTTATACGGCAGGCACCCTTTCCGGAAGCAGAGAGCTCCCGCGAGAGGATCACGTGCCCATCCTCTGTACCAAACCCCGACCGGTCAAAAAAAGAAAGGAGCTTGGGGCTGCTGCTGATATCGAAAACCGCTTCTACCAGCGCCCTCTCCTCTCCGCTTTTTATCAATTCCTTATCCGCCCTTTCCCCAAGCACGATGTTGACGGAATCAATGATTATGGATTTGCCCGCGCCTGTTTCCCCCGAAAGGATATTCAGCCCGCGTGAAAAATCTATATCCAGCCGGTCAATGAGCGCGATATTTTCGATATGCAAACGCGTAAGCATGGCTTCTCCAGACATTTCCCGTCATCTTTGGACAAGGTTTTTGAATTTCGTCATTATCTTTTCGCAGGCCTCATTATCCCGGAGCGCGACGAATATCGTATTGTCGCCTGCGAGGGTTCCGGCTATCTCGGGCCATTTCATAGAATCAATGGCTTCGGCAGCTATGTTTGCGCTCCCGCTGATGGTTTTGATCACTATCAGGTTTCCGGCGCAGTCAATGGAAACTACGCTTTCTGCAAACATCCGCACAAGCAGATTGACCGAAGCTGTTTCGTTCCTTTCTGTAGACGTATATCTGTATACGCCTTTTTCCGAGAGCACCTTGTTCAGGCGAAGCTCCTTGATGTCCCGCGAGACAGTTGCCTGTGTCACATCAAAACCGCTGTCTCTCAGAAGTTGAGCCAGCTCATCCTGAGTCTCCACATTGGTCTTTGAGATCAGCTCCAAAATCTTTGCATGCCTTGTTGCCTTCATAAAACCTTCCCCCCCAAACGCCTAAAATGTATGTTTGACCAGTTTCTTATGCAGTTTTGTGTAAAAATTATGGTCAGTAAACCTGACGAAGTTCACACATTCCTCTATACAGCGTATGACCACGTCCGTCTTATAACAGGCGTCGCCTACCGTTTTGCCATCGGCGATCATCATGCTGTTCTCTGTAAAATCGAGCGCTTTTATCCTGACAGACGAGCCGCTGTCTATTACGATGGACCTGGGGTTGAGAGAGTAGGCGCAGATGGGCGTTATCACGGCGCATCGTGCAACGGGGCTGATTATGGGGCCTCCTGCGGAAAAGGAGTAGGCCGTGGAACCCGAAGGGCTGGATACGATCATCCCGTCGCAGCTGAATTTTCCGATTAAAAAATCGTCAACGAACAATTGGACATCAATAAGGTGTGCACTTGCCTTCCGTACGATGCCGAATTCGTTTAGCGCATAGTATCTTTTCCCACCGGTCTCGGCGCAAAGCATGAGCCGTTTCTCTATATAGAAGTTCCCGGCGGATATTTTTTCGACGCTTTTTGGTATCTCAGCTTTTTCTATCTCGGTCAAAAACCCTATTTTGCCCGTATTGACACCCGCGATGGGCGTTTTCGAGCCCGACTGAAAAAGCGCGACGGCCTGAGAGATGATGGTGCCGTCGCCGCCGAGTACAAAGAGTATATCCTGGTCATAGATGTTTTTCTTGGTTTTGTTCTGGATGCCCAGCTTCTTTTCAAGGGTTTCGCTAAGGCAGATATCGAAGCCGAAGCGTTCCAGTTCACTGATGAGAGTTTTCGTCGCAGAAAGGCTTTTATCTTTTTGGGTATTCGTTACGATGCCCGCGCACTTCATCTTTAGCCCCCCTGCGAGATTGTTCTGCCCCTAATTATATACTATCCTGCATAGTTATACAAATATGTTTATGCCCGAAATTAAAATAATTTTGAGTGCGCCTCCAGAACTAAGCTTTCGATTTTCCCCGAAAGCGCTTCCGGTACGGTTATTGCGCGGGTATTCAAAAATCGCGTATAAAGCAGAAACTCGATGTTTCCTTTGGGCCCCTTTACCGGGGAGTACGTGAGCCCTGCTATCTCATGCCCCTCGGCTGCAAAAAAAGTACATATTTCCTTTACCACTTCGGAGTGTATCTTCCCATCCCTGACCACGCCTTTTTTCGCCTGCCCCCTGCCCGCTTCAAACTGCGGCTTTATCAGGGTGACTACCTGCGCACCTTTTTCAAGGCAGCTATCAAGTGCAGGAAGTATTTTTTTCACGGAGATGAAAGAAACGTCTATGGTGGCAAACTGAAGTTTTTCACTGAACATACCGGGAGCCAGATAACGCGCGTTCGTGCGCTCCATCACGATGACGCGGCTGTCTTTTCTTATCTTCCAGTCCAGCTGTCCGTAGCCCACGTCAATCGCATAGACTTTTTTAGCCCCGTGAAGGAGCAGGCAGTGCGTGAACCCGCCTGTGGAAGCACCTATGTCCGCCCCTGTCAGGCCCTCCACTTTGAAAGGGAATTCCACAAATGCCTTTTCCAGCTTCAGCCCGCCCCTGCTCGCATACTTTTCTTCCACGGGTATCACTTCTACCCTGTCGTCCGCGCTGACGAGCAACGAGGGTTTCATCTGCTTTTCCCCGTTTACGCGTACAATGCCGGAAATGATATATGCTCTGGCTTTCTCGCGGCTTTCCGCCAGCCCCAGCTTTGAAAGCAGGATATCAAGGCGTTCCTTCTCAGCCATTGGTTTTTCTTCCCATATGCTCCAGGACGCTCTGCGCGATCTTCTGCGATGAGAGCCCGGCTTTGTCGAGAAGCGTTCCTGAAGAGCCGTGCATGATGATGGTATCCGGAAGCCCGATACTGCACAGGCGATGATCTATCCCGCAGCTGTCCAGATATTCTCCGATGGCGCTCCCGAAACCGCCCTTCTCTGTGTTCTCTTCAACGGTAAAGACGGGCTTCCCTTTCTGCGCTATGCTCTGAAGCATCTCTTCGTCAAGCGGCTTGATGAAGCGCGCGTTGATGACGGTGCAGCGTATGCCGTGTGATTTCAATATATCCGCGGCATTCAGGGCGTTCCCGACCATGCGCCCTGTAGCAAGTATGAAGGCATCCTCCCCCTCGCAAAGCCGGCTCCACTTCCCGTATTCCGCTTCGTTGTTTTCCGGTATGCGTTCAGGAAGGCAGCCGCGCGAATAGCGTATGGCACTGGGGCCTTCCAGCGCGAGCGAAAGCTCCATCATGCTCTGAAGCTCGTTCAGGTCTGCCGGGGACATTATCGTGATGTTGGGCATGTGCCTCAAAAAAGAGATGTCATATATTCCGTGGTGCGTCTCTCCGTCCTCTCCCACTATCCCCGCCCTGTCTATGATGAATACGACGGGCAGCTTCTGGAGACAGACATCGTGCAGTACCTGGTCGTAAGCCCTCTGAAGAAATGTGGAATATACCGCGAAATATGGCCGCATGCCGGCTGCCGCAAGCCCCGCCGCCATCGTTGCCGCGTGCTCTTCCGCAATGCCGACATCAAAATACCTTTTGGGGAACAGTTCCTGAAAACGCAGCAGCCCTGTGCCCCTTGGCATCGCAGCAGTGATGGCTACGATCCTTTTATCCCTTGCAGCCATCCCGGCCAGCTTTTCCGCAAACACCATGGAGTTGGTCCTTTGGCTCTCATTGAGCTCTTCCCCTGTTTCCACATAAAAAGGGGCTATGCCGTGGTATTTCTCGGGTGAATCCTCTGCAAAGGAATACCCCTTGCCTTTTTTTGTAATGACATGAAGCAGCACAGGCCTTTGCAAATCCCTGGCGCGCTTCAGTTCCTCTATAAGGAAAGGAAGGTCGTGCCCGTCCATGGGCCCAAGGTAAGTAAAACCGAGCTGCTCAAATATCACTCCCGGCATGACGATGAAATATTTTATCCTGTTTCTCAGCTTTTCTGCTGCTTTGACGATATTTTTGCCGATGAGAGGCACCCTGCCCACGACTTTTGCAAAGCCCTCTTTGAACCGGTTGTATCTTTTCGCGGCGCGCAGCTTGTTGAGGTATCTCGTCATCCCGCCGACGTTCTGCTCTATGGACATCTCATTATCGTTGAGCACGACGATGAGCGGCGTCTTCACATGGCCCGCATCATTGAGCGCCTCATAACACATGCCGCCCGTCATGCTTCCGTCCCCTACTACGGCCACGACTGAGTAGCCGCTGCCGGATATGTCTCTCGCGCGCGCCATGCCCAGCGCTGCCGATATGGCTGTGCTCGAATGTCCGGTGCCGAAGGCGTCGTGCTTGCTCTCCCGTATCCTTGGAAAACCGCTGCATCCGTCCGCCTTTCGCAGGGAAAGCATTGCGTCCTTTCTTCCTGTCAGTATCTTATGGGCGTAGGATTGGTGCCCCACATCCCAGATTATCCTGTCCTTTTCCGTATTGAATACGTAGTGAAGCGCTACAGTCAGCTCTATCACGCCGAGGTTGGACGATAGATGCCCGCCGTTCTTCGAAACGCAGTTGATGATATACTGCCGCATTTCCTCTGAGAGCGCAGCCAGCTGCTTCATAGTCAGTTTCTTTATGTCTTCGGGCGACTTCAAGCCGTCCAGTAGTTCTCCCATTGCGATTTTCAGCTTCCTTTTATTCCGAGTATATTCAGCGCTTTCCCCATAAAAAGGACGATCTCCTTATCCTTTTTCAGCGCAAAATGTTTCCCCAGCGCTTTTCCCGCGACGGTGACGGCGGCAATGACAGCGCTGACTGCTATGGCGATCCACTTCTTTTCTACTGAGTCGGCATCTACAATTATCTTCACTACGATGGTTGCGCCGGCAGCGCCGCTTACGATTCCCGTGATGTCGCCCACCACATCGCAGCAAAAATTTGAGAATTCCTTTGCTTTTTGCAGCAGTTTCAAGCTCTGGAGAGAGCCGCGTATCTTTTTGCTCGCCATGGCAAAGAAGGGCGCCTTATCCGCCATGGC
Source organism: Bacillota bacterium (assembly GCA_030691525.1). GTDB lineage: Bacteria > Bacillota > Clostridia > Christensenellales > JAEXRW01 > JAUYED01. Next base: position 16,375 of record JAUYED010000106.1, read on the forward strand.
CACCGCGATCCCCATGATATCAAAAATTATGCCTACCGCCACGATCAATGCTATGATGATGACGGCGGCATAAAGCGGCAGCTCCCCGATAATGAATTCCGCCGCCACGCTAAAAGCCGCTGCGAGCAGCAGCGTGACGGCAAAAATTTTCAGCATCCATATCGAGATATGTCTGCTCTGTTTTGGTTTCTTTGGAGACATCTGCCACCAGCCCGACATAAAAAAATGGGTGGTAGCATATCAGGTAGACCTTGCGGCTTGAGGTCCAGTTGGATTTCCCAGCCGGGTGCTCCCCGTCACCGAAAGGAGTGGTTTCCCATTAAACCCTGCTATGCAGCGTCACCGCTTAGCATGACTGGATTGCCTTTTAAGACCACACTATAATCCCTGATACGCGCTACAGTCTAGGAGCTTTCCTCGACAGCCTTCTGGTTTCTAGCCTCTTTTGCAGATACGGTTTCAAGCATCTTTCGCTCGTGCCGCATTTTTCTTTTGCGCACACCTGCGTTTTTGTTATCCACCGCACCCACTCAAGGCAGGCTACACTGTACACAGCTTGCACAGCCGCATAGCAGGTTCTATCCCAAGCAGTAACCTTGAAGTTTTTCATGGCTACCAGTCTTGAGTCTCCACGGAAGCGGGGTCGTTGCCCGCATGCCATTGCAGGACGCCCTTCTTCCTTAACTCCCAGCATCAGCCCCGGACTGGGCGTCCAAAGCCAACACAAGGAACTTCATTGATATGCCCTTGACGGATTTTTAGCCCCGCCTTCAAAACCAGCAGTACTGACTAGAATACTGCACCACCTGAACACATTATATCATAAAACGTCTGCCTGTTCAAATTTTACCCATGATTTCCTAAATATAAACGTTCTTAACAATAGCAGCAAGCAATCTATTCAAAAATTCGTTCAATAACCGCTACTCTGACGCTCAATAACCGCTTCCCTGCCCTTACCTTTAATTTGAAAGAATACAACACCCGACGGGTTTTTTGCGATTTATTGGCAAGCCCCGGAGGGGCGCCAGTCAATACCGGAGCAAAGAACCCAAACCTTCAGTCCCCTCCCGTAACTCATGACCCTGATAATATCAATCCCCCACAACGGGAGGATAGGGGTAGGCGGCTTCCCACACCCGTACTATATCCGATGGGGTCTGGGGCTTTAGCGGCAAGCACCGAAGGGGCGCAGCCGGTACCGCCCCAGCGGGGTTTTGGGTACTTTTGTACCGGTACAAAAGTACCGCCAGCCGCAGTAGTAAAACCATCTAGAAACGACCCAAATCTCCTCTGACACTTTATAACAGCTCCTTTGCCGCTCTATAACCTCTCCCATGCCCTTATTAAACTTTTCCTTTACATTCAGCACCCTATTATGATTTCCTCGTCAAAATAGCATTCGCCAACTGTACGAGAAATTCATCCCTGTCTTCAAATATGCCGAGCGCAGCTATTGCCTCTTCCACCTTTGCCCGGGCAATATCC
>JAUYED010000139.1 GCA_030691525.1 Bacillota bacterium
TAGGCAATCCAGAATACCCTGAATTCAAGGCGCGGCGAGGTTTGGGAGCGAATCGTAGCAGCGCTACGTTGAGCATCCAAACGCAATAATGATACATATGACATGCATCACGGGTAACCTTCCAACCTTATAAAGAATAGGCAATCCAGAATACCCTGAATTCAAGGCGCGGCGAGGTTTGGGAGCGAATCGTAGCAGCGCTACGTTGAGCGTCCAAACACAGCCGCAACGCAGAAGACGGGTATTCTGGGAAGCCTATGCCTATCTTACGGTATAGTTCGGGGCCTCTTTTGTAATATATACATCATGCGGATGGCTTTCCTCCAGGCCAGACCGTGTGATGCGGACGAACTGGGTCTTCGTGCGCAGTTCCAGGATATCATGTACGCCGCAGTATCCCATTCCCGAGCGCAGCCCTCCCATGAGCTGATAAATGGTATCCGAAAGCGGCCCCTTGTAGGGCACCCTGCCTTCGACGCCTTCGGGTACGAGCTTGGGGACATCCTGTTGGAAGTACCTGTCCCGGCTGCCCTGCGTCATCGCACCGATTGAGCCCATGCCGCGGTAGACCTTGAAGGAGCGTCCCTGATATATCTCCATTTCCCCCGGGCTTTCCTCTGTACCGGCAAAGATGCTCCCGATCATCACAGCGGAAGCTCCCGCAGCGATCGCCTTGGTGATGTCGCCGCTGTACTTGATGCCGCCGTCGGCGATGGTCGTTATTCCAAGCTTGTCTGCTTCCTTTGCACAGTCCATGATCGCAGTGATCTGGGGCATGCCGATGCCTGTCACCACGCGGGTGGTGCAGATGGAGCCGGGGCCCATTCCCACCTTTACACAATCAGCCCCCGCCGAGATGAGATCGCGCGTGGCTTCGGCAGTAGCAACGTTGCCGGCAATGAGCGGGATGGAAGGGAATTTGCGCTTTATCTTACGTACCATCTCGATGACATCTTTGTTGTGCCCGTGTGCGCTATCCACCGTTAGAATATCCACTTTGGCATGAATGAGCTCTTCGGTGCGTTCAAGTGCATCTTCAGAGATGCCCACGGCAGCGCCCGCCAGCAGGCGGCCATTGGCGTCTTTGGCGGAATTGGGGTACTGTATGGCCTTTTCGATATCTTTGATGGTGATGAGTCCTTTGAGCATGAAATTCTCGTCAACGATGGGCAGTTTTTCTATCTTATGCTTGCGGAGTATCTCCTGTGCCTGGGGGAGGGTGGTGCCTACCGGCGCGGTGATCAGATGGTCTTTTGTCATTGCATCTTCTATCTTTTTGCTGTAGTCCGTTTCGAATCTTAGGTCCCGGTTGGTCAGGATGCCTACCAGTTTCCCATTCACCGTGATGGGCACGCCCGAGATGCGGTACCTGGCCATCAACGCATTTGCGTCGGCGATAGTATGCTCCGGGGAAAGGTAGAATGGGTCTGTGATGACGCCGTGCTCCGAGCGCTTGACCTTGTCCACATGCGCCGCCTGGTCGGCTATGGAAAAGCTCTTGTGAATGATGCCTACGCCGCCTTCGCGCGCTATGGCAATGGCCAGCCGTGAATCTGTTACAGTATCCATGGCAGCAGAAAGAAGCGGGATGTTGAGCCGGATGCTGGGCGTCAATTGGACCTTCAGGTCAACGTCTTTGGGCAGGATGTCCGATTTTGCAGGGATCAAGAGCACATCGTCAAAGGTCAGGCCTTCCTTCATACTGTTCTCTTCCATCATAAACCGCCCCCCGTTTTTTCTACCCATGTGTTTTATTAAATTTAGCAAATGGCATCATGTCCTGTCAAGTGCGCTTATTTCCCTAGGATGGCTCGCTCTGCCGGCCGCGCCTGCCAATGCCCAGCCCGCCCCCGCGCGCATAGTGGAACAGCCACTGCTGCGCGATGCCCGCATGTTCTCCGAACCGCTCCCGTGCAAAGTTCTCCATTTCCCTTTTTTTAACGCCTTCATTGAGGTATAGTGCCTTCATGATCCGCGCCACCCAGACGTCAATGGGGAAAGCGCTGCCGTGGGAGAGGGAAAAAAGCAGCACGCAGTCTGCGACCTTGGGCCCTACCCCGGGAAGCCCCATGAGCAGCTTTTTTGCTTTTGCGTATGCCATACAGCGCAGCGCTTCAAGGTCGAAGCCGTCGTAAACAACGCGGGCTGTCCCGATCACATACGGCGCCCGATACCCGGCTCCGCAAGCTTCAAGTTCGGGTACGGTAGCGCAAGCCAGCGCCTCGGGCTTGGGGAATGTATAGAGTTCTTGCCAACCGGGGATCCTCTCCCCGAAACGTATGCACATCTTTTCAATGATGCCCTGTATGCGCTTCACGTTGTTATTAGCTGATATTATAAACGAAATCAACGTTTCGAACGGCTCCTGGTTTAGTATGCGCAAGCCCCGGGCGTATTCCATGCCCGCCATCACGTGAGTGTCAAATGCAAGCGCTTCCCGTATCTTTCCGTAGTCGCGCGAAAGGCCGAAATAGTCCTTCCAGACGCTTTCATAATCTTCCCGCGTGCAGGGGGACATCTCGATTTGCCCCTCCCGTTCAATGAGGAAGAGCGTCCTTCCACGCGCCGCGCCGAGGTATCCGCCTTCGTGCGGGAGCCACCGGAATGCCTGCCCGCATTCGAAGGTATGCTTCAGGGAAAAGTCCGCGCTTATTAGAATTGTTTTATCATCAATATGTTCAACAGTCATGAGATATAATGAACCGCCTTTGGTTCTTTTGAAACCATTGTACCACAGAAACAACCTTTATGGCAGAACGAAGGCTGCCAACCTTTGTCAGCAGCCTGACCGTCAGTTTTTATATTGACGGTTTAAACGTTCTATGTCTTTATTTTTTCGCTGTCTCCTTGTTTTGAAGCTGAACACCCTAGTTTTACGAATTATTACTTTAATGCTTCTAGTTCATCTAAAGTAATCGTTAATGTTCCTTCTCCAAACATATGTTTATCAGTTGAAGAAGGTTTTGGTTTAGCATAAGAACCGTCTTTTTGTAGGTGAAGTTTACCGTCATAAGCCCCCATTATGTCGTATAAGGGCTCAGAAACATCTTTTAGAAATCCACTTGTATCCCCAACAAATAAGAGCATTTCCTCATTTTCCTTCATTGGGAAATAACCATCAGTCCCTTCAACTATTTTATAGTCAGCCGGTAAGCGTTCACCTGTTTCAAAAGCTTTTGGTTCGATATTACAACCTTTTTCATATTCACCGAAAGTCGTTCTCCCACCATTTTCAACGATTAATACTGTATCCCCGGCTGTTAAATTACCTTTGAACACATTAGTTATCTTTACTGTCGACAATGTATATAGTGTATCTTTTTGAAATACCGGTTTACTTGAAATACAAGTGCCAGTAAATATAAAAGGAGCGGCATTTTGCAAGGATTCTAAAGTATCATAGGATTTAATTCTGCTTGCGGAATTTGATATATATCGCGTATTTTCTTCATCAGCAACAGATAAACCTTGACCAACAATTGCATTTTTCGATGCAAATGAATTTTTTATGACGGTTTGGTCCTCATTAATTTCTGCCGTTGCACAACCAACAAAAGAGGATATTATTAATATAATAAGAGGTATAATTAATAATTTTCTATTCATTTTAATAGCTCCTTTCTTAAGATCCATAAATTGATATGACACCGTTTTTATCATCAGTAGATGGATATTCTTCATCACATGTGTTACCATACGGCCACATTATATTGTGTATACTTGCGTAATTATGTGCAAGACCTAGGAAATGACCATATTCGTGGCAAGCAACTCCTTTTCTATGTTTATAATCTAAGTAATCATAATTAAACACATAACTGCTATATTTTATTTTGCACCAATACCAATCAACATCGTAATCTGTAATCACAACATTATTTAGTATTAGATATGTTTTTGCTATAATCCCAGAGTTCGAGGGGAAATAGGCTCCCCAGTAATTATCACATCTTGAATATGATTTTGTCGTTGTTCTATTTACTTCAATATTATCTGAAATTCCATTCCAGTGTTGTATACCATATCTAATTGATTCATCATATTCACTCGCTGATGAGTCAATATAATACAATATCCCAGTTGCTCCACCACTGATTTTACCCGTACCTAACCTATTATATGCAAGTGCAGTGGCCGTAAACGAAAAAATCGTAACTATAAGCGCAAAGGCAATGCATTTCTTAATATGCTTTTTCATAAAGTGCTTCACTCCTTTTAAACTATCGAATCTTTACATCGTTTTACTTTTTGGTCTAGATCAAGTAGCTTGGAACCAATAGAACAAAGACCAGGTTATAAAGAAACAAGATACTGCTCTTCACATAATAGACACTCCCTTTACATATATATCGGTTTATAGCATGTATAGTTATATATGGCAATGGTACCATATGTAACTATGTATGTCAACTATCTCTATGGAAATAATTATTATTTTTTCCCAAAAAAAACAAAAACCGCCCGGTATTTCCGGACGGCTTATTTTTCGTTATTATTCAGTTTACGGCTTCTTTGGAATAAACGGAAACCTTTTTTCTTTCCTTGCCCATGCGCTCAAATTTTACGTTCCCGTCAACAGTGGCAAATAGGGTATCGTCTCTACCCCTGCTTACATTTTCACCGGGGTGGATCTTTGTGCCCCTTTGACGGACAAGGATATTGCCGGCCAGAACGAACTGTCCGTCTCCGCGCTTTGTGCCCAGCCGCTGGCTTTGGCTGTCCCGCCCGTTTCTCGAGCTTCCAACGCCTTTTTTATGTGCCATATGCCAACACCTCTCTCGTAGATGCCTATCTCTTTATTTCTTCTTGGTTTCCGGTTTCTTTGGCGCAGTCTTTGCCGCTGGAGCTTTAACAGCCGGTTTGGCTGCCGTTTGTGCCTTCGGTGCTGCCTTAACCGCAGGTTTGGGAGTTGCTTTCGCCGCGGGTTTCACAGCAGTTTTAACTGCCGGGGTTTTTGCCGCCGTGCTTTTAACAGCAGGTTTGGCCGCTTGCGCCTTCGGTGCTGCTTTGACCGGAAGCTTCGCAGCCGGTTCGGCTGCGGGCTTTGGCTGTAGTTTCTCCTCTGCCGCCGCGGGTTCTGCTGCGGGTTTTTCTATGGTCTTTCCACCAATAGAAACAATCTCCACTTTGGTAAATAGCTGCCTGTGGCCCTGCTTCCTGCGGTAGTTTTTTTTGGCCTTGAACTTGAAGACGATTATCTTCTTGCCTTTTCCGTGGCCGAGCACAGTGCCTTGTACCTTCATATCCAGCAGAGGCATGCCGACTTTGACCTCTCCGCCGTCCGCAATCATCAGCGTATCAAATTCCACCGTCTCGCCAATCCCGGTATCCAGCTTCTCGATGTATATGACGTCGCCCTGCGTTACCCTGTACTGTTTGCCGCCAGTTAAGATGACAGCGTACATTATCGTTTTGCCTCCCTGCCTCCAAGTACTCGCCGGGAAAAAGGCAGCCGCATAAAATGCGGCGCTTTGATGGCCTTGCCCGTGCGGCTTTCCATATGACTCTATCACACGCCCTCTTTATTGTCAAATCCTCTTTTTTGAATACCGTTCAAAGGTATATTACCCAGTAATTACTAACTTCTCGAATATATCCAAAGTGCATTTTATTCTCCCTTTACCACATCCCCGCTGCCAGAGACGTTGATCGCCAGTTTAGACGGGTCGCCGTAATATGTGATATCCCCCGAGCCAGTTATCCTGGCGTTAAATTCGCTGCTGACCGTTACCACGGCGTTCCCGCTGCCCGTGATGCTTATCTGTGCAGTATTGACTGCGAATTCCTTGCCTTTGAATTCTCCCGAACCCATGATCTCCATCACACCCTGGGTTGCCCTGCCGGCAAGTGTAATGCTCCCCGAACCGTTGATGGCTACGCTTACATTTTCCGTTTCGAGCCTGAGGTTGATATTCCCTGAGCCGTTGATGGTGATATTGAATTGGTCTCCTTTCAAGGGGTTTTCGCCGGTGTATGCAATATTGCCGCTTCCGTTGATGGTAATTGTCCCGCCGCGGACGGCAGGGATTGTTACCTTGACGGGTTGGCTTGGGCTTAGGCTGACGCCGGGTTTGGTGGAAATCTCCAATATACCCTGTGCATTTTGTTTGGCTTCCACGAACTCCAGAATGTTGCTCTCGCCTTCGAGCGCCGCTTTTCCCTGGAGCGCGGGGTCAATGATCACTTCAAATGAGCCGTTGCTGATGATGCCGGTGAGCTCTTTGTACAGCGCGGCCTCGGCCGTTACCACTTGCCCGTTCCCCACCACAAGGAGTGAACACGCAGAAAGCAATACGGTCAATAATATAACCGCGAGAATAACCGGAATAAAGATAAAATATTTTTTCATACCCATCGCCTCTTCAAAATCAATAGCTCAATATGCTTTCACATCAGTCAATGAGTCCATCTCATCGGCTTTATGGAACCCCCTGATATTGACCTGCTCGATATGCATGTCCGGGCAGGCGCGTACAAAGAGCCGGCGCCCCGCCGCCGCAGGAAGTATTGGGTTGTCCTCCCCCTGCCGCTTATCCAGCTCTTTTACCACTTCAGGATGTACTTCGATAAGGAAATTGGGGAAATCCGTATGCTCAAAGTTTTTCTGTACCTCCTTGCGTACCTTCAGCGCCATGGTCAGCGGGGACCTGGTCCTCCCGCTGCCGCGGCAGCAGCTGCATGTGGATTCCATCATGGAGGAAAGGTTATGCCGCATCTTTTTGCGCGTCATCTCCACCAGTCCTAAGCCGGTTATCCCAAGGACGTTGGATTTCGTCCTGTCTTCTCTAAGTGCCTCACGGAGCGTATCCAGCACCTTCTCGCGGTTCACGATCAGGTCCATGTCAATGAAATCAATGATTATTATGCCGCTGATATCGCGCAGCCGCAGCTGCCGGGCGATCTCCTGCGCAGCTTCGAGGTTAATCCTCAGTATGGTATCTTCAAGGTTGCTGTGCCCTACGAACTTGCCGGTATTGACATCAATGACCGTCATGGCCTCAGTTTGGTCTATGATGATATAGCCCCCGCTTTTGAGCCAGACCTTCCGCTCCAGCAGCGCTTCCATCTGGGGTTCCAGGCCATAGTATTCAAAGATGTCGCATTGCTGCTGAAAAAGCTCGATTTTCTTCGAGATATGGGGCGACACAATGTCCGCTATCTCACATACGCGCTCATAGTGTTCCCTGTCACTGACCACCATCCTGTCCACATTTTCGTTGAACATATCCCTCACGATGCGAAAGAGCAGATCCCGCTCTGCATGAAGCAGGCGCGGCGCGCTTACTGTCTTGGCTTTGCTCTGTATCTTCTCCCAGTGACGGGTAAGCAGCCGGATCTCGGGCCCCATGTCTGCAGCCGTCTTTCCCTGCGCCATTGTGCGGAGGATAACGCCCATTTTCTTGGGCTTGATTTTTTCCACTTCCGTTTTCAGGCGGTGTCTTTCGCTCTCATCCTCTATCCTTCGCGAAACACCGATATGGTCTACAGTCGGCATGAGCACGACCAGCCGGCCAGGCAGCGTGATGTGCGTGGTCAGCCGGGCCCCCTTTGTTCCCAGGGCTTCTTTGACCACTTGTACGATTATCTCCTGCCCCGTTTTGACCATGTCTTTTATATTACCGAGAGACACATCCGGGCTGCCGTCGTCAAATTCAAAGTCCATCTTGTCTACCAGGATGTCCCCTGCGTAAAGGAACGCATTTTTTCCAAGGCCGATATCTACGAATGCCGCCTGCATCCCGGGCAGGACGTTGTCTACCCGCCCCTTATAGATGTTTCCTGTGATACGTTCCTTGTCGCTCCTCTCAACGTATATCTCCATCAGCTTTCCATCCTGGAGAAGCGCGGCGCGCGTCTGGAAATGGTTGATGTCCACGATTATTTCTTTTTTCATAAAAAACCCTCTTTGATAATATTTAAAAACTTTATGAAAGCCCTTTTCGGGCATCGAACCCACAGATACCGCTAAACATATTATACCTTAGTATCAGGGGAATTTGCCAAAATAAATGCAATATTGCTTTAAAAAACCAGAGGGGTTCACCTGGCTTTTTTCATTTCGAGATGCACTGTCTTCGCCCCCGGCTCAAAGCGCATGTCCTCTTTGATGATATCGAAACCCTGAGGTTGGCTCTCCCCTGCTTCCCTGCACAGTATCTCCATCAGCGCATAAGGTGAGAGGCTGCCGGCAGGCGAAGCAGCAAGGCGGGCAAAAAGTCCGCTTTTTTCAGGGCGAAGCTCCGCTATCAATGGGCGGATATCCTCTCTTTTTTCCCCGCTTTTGGTACGCCGCACGGCAAAATACTCTTTGCTCTCCATGATATGTTCAGCTGCCGGCAACAGCTTTTCCTGCAGCGGTTTCTCAAGCGCGATGGCATACTCGGCAAAGCGGGAGAGGAACATCAGTGAGCCAAAATCATCCTCAACCGCCAGCGCTGTGAGGACACGGAATCCCGGTGGGGCATGCGCATTCATTTTGCGGATGAAGCCGGCCTCGTTCATAGGCGAGGTCAATGCTGTGTCTGCGTACTCGCCCCGGCTTTCTATCCCCAGCGGCAGCGCCGCAGCAAAGGAGAGTGCGGGGTGCGGGTTGAACCCCGTAGAAAAGCGCACCGGGATGCCGGCGCGAGAGAGCCACCGCTGGAGGGCTCTCTGCACGTCTAAATGGGAAGTATATTTAGCTGCACCCGTTTTGCTGAATCTAATTATCATCCTCATTGGCAGCATGCCCCCAGAGACGTCAAGCCGCAGCCCGTGCAGCCCTGCCTGCAATCGGGCGTGGTGACGCCGGACTTCGCTTTTTCGTATTCGCTCACGAGGTACGCTTTGGAAATGCCCGCATCAATATGGTCATAGGGAAGCATTTCATCCAAAGCCCTTTCCCTGTTGGCGTACCACTTAGGGGAAACCCCGCAGCTCCTGAAGGCCTGGTCCCAGGCATCCTTATCAAAATATTCGCGCCACGCGTCCAGGCCGTTTCCCCGCGCCGCCGCCTCGGCCAGCACGCCTGCCAGCCGTCTGTCTCCCCGCGCAAGCACGGCTTCGAGGAAACTTGTGTCGGCGTCGTGCCAGTCCAGCTCGATGGCTTTGCGGCCGATGAGTGATGAGATATGGTTCTGCTTTTCTATGAGCGTTTCCATTCCCTCCTGCGCGCACCACTGGAATGGCGTGAATGGCTTTGGAACAAAAGAAGCCAAGCTGATGCGCACCCTTGCGCGCTCGGCGCTTTTTGCGCCTTTCTGGCAAAGATCCCGCGTCCTTTTTATCAGCTCCGCCAGGCAGGAAATGTCCTCCTGCGTCTCAAAAGGCAGTCCGATCATGAAATACAGCTTGATCCCGTTCCACCCGAGGGCGAGAGCTTCGGACGCCGTTTTAACAAGGTCTTCTTCTCTGACGTTCTTGTTTATACGGTCCCGAAGTATCTGGCTTCCTGCTTCGGGCGCGATGGTCAGACCGGCGCGGCGCATCCTGGTGGCGCTCTCGCCGTACCCGCTTATGTCTGCCCCGAGCCGGAGTGAAGGCATAGAAAGGGATACATGCCTTGGTTCAAAATATTCACTCAAAGTGGAAACGAGCTTGGGCAGTTCGCTGTAATCCCCCGTGCTGAGGGAAGAGAGCGATATCTCGTCGTAGCCGGTATTTGCATGCATCTTTTCGGCAAGCGAAATGAGCGTCCCCATCCGTCTTTCGCGCACAGGCCGGTAAATAAAGCCCGCCTGGCAGAACCGGCATCCCCTCGTGCACCCGCGGAAAACCTCAAGGACCATCCTGTCGTGTACGATGGGAAGGAAGGGGACGATGGGGGATGTCGGGTAGGGAGCGGCATCAATGTTTTTTACTATCGCCTTTTTCACCCTGTCCGGCGCGAAGGGGCGGTTTTTCCGTATTGAACGTATGCTCCCGTCACTGTTGTATTGAACATCGTAGAACGAGGGAACATAGACCCCGTCAACGCGGCAAAGCGCGGCAAGCAGCTCCTCTTTGCTCCCGCCGCTGCTTTTCCATTGCCGGTAAATATCAAGTATCGTTTCGATAACTTCTTCCCCGTCGCCGATGACAAAAAGGTCAAAGAACGGCGCCAGCGGCTCGGGGTTGAAAGCGCACGGCCCCCCGCCGATGACGAGGGGGTGTTCCTTCCCCCGTGCGGCGGCATAAAAGGGGATGCCGGCAAGGGAAAGCATTTTTAATACGCCTGCATAATTCATTTCATACTGCAGCGTGAAACCGACTATATCAAAATCGCCAAGCGGCATCCTGTTTTCAAGCGTGAATAGGGGCGCGCCGTGGTTTTTCAGCGATTCCTGCATATCCGGCCAGGGCAAAAAGACGCGCTCGCACAGCGCGTCCTCTCTGGAGTTGATGATGTGGTACAGGATCCTTGAGCCGAGGTGGGACATGCCCACTTCGTAAATATCCGGGAACGCGAGCGCGAAACTGGTCCTTCCCGCAAATTCTTTTTTCACCATATTCAATTCCCCTCCCGCGTACCGGGCGGGTTTTGAGACGGAGCAGAGCAAATTTTCTATCTTCATATATCCTTTGTATCCATCAGGCGGATGATTTTTATTCAATTCAGGTTATCATCATTTGAATTGATCGGTCAATCCCTATTTCAAACACCTGCCATGAAAGTCCATTTGATATTTGACCAGATCACAGTACCTCTCTTTCTGTCATTGCTTAGGAGCACAGCATCACGGTAATCTCCCCTTGACGCTTTATATCCGCTCCATAACCGCTCTACGACCGCTTTCATGCCCTTACTCTCAATTTGTATGAACCCGAACACTTCGTCGGGTGCCGGTGAATTATTGCGCCTGTAGTCCCGTAGGGACGAAAGGCCAATTCTGAGCCGACACCCAAACTAAAACCACCCTCCCGTTTAATAATAACTTCGACTTCCTCCCAACTCGATAACGGGAGGATAGGGGTGGGTGACTTCACATACCCGTACTATATCCGATGGGGTCTGGGGCTTTAGCGGCAAGCACCGAAGGTGCGCCAGCCGGTACCGCCCCAGTGCCCCACACTCTTTTTATCATTACTCTGGAGCGAA
>JAUYED010000001.1 GCA_030691525.1 Bacillota bacterium
GATATAACGAAGGGGTATTCTGGGAGAGGAACACATTTAATGAAAGGGTTGCGGACAGGGGGAAGAATGATATCCTTATTTAAATAATGCGGCGCCATGAGTATTTTTGATATAATCATGGATAACTATAGGTTAAGAGCAAAGATTTCCAATTGCGATTAGGGGGTTTACACAAATGTCTGACTATACCTTCGTGGGATGGGAGCTGATGGAGAAGTTCGTCGTCGGGGCATTCATGGGCTGCGGCGTGCCCGAGGAAGACGCCAGGATATGCGCCGACGTTCTGCTGGAGTCCGACAGGCGGGGGATAGAATCCCACGGCGTGAACCGGTTCAAGCCCATCTATATAGACCGGCTGAAAGAGGGGATACAAAAGCCGGTTACGCAATTTGAGATCGTACGCGAAGGGCCAACCACTGCCGTAGTTGACGGGCACGACGGGATGGGGCAGGTCATAGCGAAACGCTCCATGCAAATGGCCATAGACAAAGCCAAAAAATACGGCATGGGCATGGTGGCGGTACGCAACTCTACGCACTTTGGCATCGCGGGGTACTATGCAACTATGGCCACGAAGGCAGGATGCATGGGGATCACGGGAACCAACGCACGTCCGTCCACCGCCCCTACATTCGGCGTTGAAAATATGCTGGGCACCAACCCGCTGACATTCGGGATACCCACCGACGAGGAGTTTGATTTCGTCATTGACTGTGCAACATCCATCACCCAACGCGGCAAGATCGAATATTTTGAAAGAATGGGGCAGCCGACTCCCGCGGGCATGGTGATAAACCGCAAAGGCGAAACGATGACGGACAGCAAAAAGATATTGGAGGATCTGGTCACCGGCGAGGCGGCGCTGGTCCCGCTCGGCGGGATAGGCGTCAAACTGGGGGGATACAAGGGGTACGGCTATGCTACGGTGGTCGAAATGCTTTCGGCGGCGCTGCAGGGAGGAGCGTACATGAAAATGCTCACAGGTATCTCGGATGGGAAAAAGGTGCCATACCATCTTGGGCACTTTTTCATTGCTATAGATGTTGAGCCATTCACCGAGCTATCGCAATTCAGAAAGACTACAGGCGATATCCTCAGGGAACTGCGTGCCTCAGAGCGCGCTCCGGGGCATGAGCGCATCTATACCGCCGGAGAAAAGGAATACATCACCTGGATGGAAAACAAGGATAAAGGAGTGCCGGTGAACAAATCGGTGCAGAAGGAGCTGCTCGCTATACGGGATGAGCTTGATCTGGATATTAAATTCCCGTTTGAAGATTGATACCCTCGATCAAAACTGCCAAAAAGTGATGAAAGGCGGCAGATTTATCAAATTTATGCCGATATTCGACTAAATAAGTGTTGACACGGTTTGGAAGTATCGTTAGAATGTAAACGAAACAATCTCGGGGAAGGTTTGATGCTTCCACCGATAAAGGCAAAACAGGCGAAAGCCTGCGGCGCAAAACTAAGAGGGCCTAAGAGGCGAAATGCCTACGGCAGCCAGTTACCGAAGGGGAACATTGTTTTTTATAAGGCAGGAATGCGAAAAGACCCTTTGGCGTTTACCCAGGGGGTCTTTCATTTAAAAGTTTGCGGCATTTGATTGTTTAACGTAAGGGTATTAGTATATTGTTTTAGGAACACAGGAATATTTGAGCGAACAGAGGAGATCTGCACAGGGGCGCGTATCATTGCCGTTGCCATACGCGCGGCATCATTGGTTTTTGCACAGGGGTTGACGGCATGCCGCGCCCCGATGCAGATCCCTTCAAAAAAACAAGAAACCTTTGTTCCGGAGGAAAACGACATGCTGCTTGGAGCACTTTGCCTTGATACCTTTTCACAAAACCAGGCGCCTGCCGCGCAAAGCGGCACAGACAGCACGACTATCATCGCGATTGGCTTGGCTGTACTCTTCGGCCTGCTCAGCATCGCCACGGGGTGGATGATGTTTTCGGTCCTTAGAAAAAAAGCGCACCCCTCCGCGAAACCGGGCGTACCCTTCGAGCACGCCCCAACGCAGGGAGCAGGCGTATATTCCTACATGATCCAGCGCATCACAGAGGAAATGGAATACCCCATCATTGCGGGGATAAAAACGGCAGGCCGGCTCTCTGAAACGTATCTGGATGCTACGCAAAAGGATTGCCTTGAGGGGATGGCAGACGACATGCACAGAGCAAAAAACGCCGCTTATATAATCGGCCGTCTTTCGGGATGCAGCGATGTTAAAGAGCGTTTTGATCCCCAGAAAGCCCTGACCGAAACGCTCTCAGAAACCCGGTCATGGGCACGGAAAGCAGGGATCCCCCTTACTTTCCAAATACACAAGGACTTTGCGACCTCCGCCATCGGTACAGAACGGGCGTTCAGGGAAGCGGTATGGCATATATGCCGGGGCGCGGCGGCGCTGGCTGCTCCCAATGGCGACATATACGTGCAGGCAAGAAGCGAAGAAAAGGAAGGCAGGATCCTTGTGGCGATCTACATTGACGGGAAAGCCATCAGCATGCCACAGGGCAAGTTCGGAAAGATCATAAATGCCGATACCAAAACTTTTACAGGTCTTCCCGAGGAGCAACATCCTATAGGCCTGGACTTTTTATTGGGCAGCGAGATGGCGCGGTTGCTTGGCGGAAGCGTGCAAACGCAAAAAATCTCCGAAGGCATGGAATTTATCCTTCTTATCACGCTGGACAGCCCTGCTTAGCTAAGGCATCTCCATGAACCATTTGTTTTCATCAAGAAAAAGATAGATCCTTTTGCCAAGTACCGTGCAGGTATAACGCATACCTTGGCCTCCGGCTTTTAAACTGGGGGCGGGGCGGCGGTCTGAAACCCTTTGTACAGCGAATCCACGCCCATCCGGCAGTTTAAAGGAAACGGGAAGGATGGAGCCGTCTTCATGGAAGACAGCCATAACTCGCAGGTATTCCCTGACCATTTTGATATCACCTCATAAAGGCCACGCCGTGAATCGAATCTTCCTTATCGGGGTTGGGCGAAAGCGCAGTATCCCCCAGCATCAGCGCCCGCTTGATGGCGGCATGGCCGAAACGCTGACGGATGACGTCAATGCTGCGCTCCAGCGCCTCCGCTTTATCTTCAGCCAGAGGAAAAAGGGAGAGCTGGCGCCCGTCGCCGGCTGCATACAGCCCGCTCATGCACAGCCCGAGCGAGCGCAGCGGCCTTCCACGGCTCCAGTGGCGGCGGAAAAGGTCCATGGCGCACGACGCCATCTCGGAGGCCAGGCAGGTAGGCCGCTGTAAAACGCACTGGCGCGTAAACGAACCCAGCTGCGTATCGCGGACCCATATCTGCAGTGTCGTGCCTAAAAACCCCTTTTTGCGCATGCGCTCTGCCACGCTCTCGGCAAGGGCATAGAAAACCTGTTTTGCATCCGCTTCACTGCAGATGTCCCGCGGGGTCGTGATGCTGTTGCCCACGCCTTTGACTTCCTCTTCCCAGTCCTTGGGCATGACAGGGGAGGCATCCATGCCGTTGGCGAACATATGCAGCGTTTCCCCCCACTTGCCAAGCATGGAGCGGAGCGTGGAAAGCGGTGCATTTGCGATGCCGCCTATGGTGCAGATGCCTGCGTCCTGCAGACGGCGCCAGGTGGCGCGGCCGACATACAAAAGGTCTTTGGCGGGAAGGGGCCAGACGAGCCGCCTGAAATCATCCTTTGTGATGACGGTGACGGCATCCGGCTTTTTTAGGTCGCTGCCAAGCTTGGCAAAGACCTTGTTCCACGAAACGCCGACGGATACGGTGATGCCAAGCTCTTTGCGGATGGAGTTTAGGATATCCTGGGCGATCTGGTTGGCGCCGCCCGGAACGCTTTTCACGGCACAGGTAACATCCAGCCAGCACTCGTCTATACCGAAGGACTCGATATAGGGCGTATGGCGGGAATATATCTCGCGCGCCATTTTTGAAAAGCGGAGGTAGAGCCCGTAGCTGGGAGAAAGCACAACCAGCGGGGGGCATTTCTGCCGCGCCTGCCAGACGGCCTCACCCGTGATGATACCGGCGCGCTTGGCCAAGATATTTTTGGCCAGGACGATGCCGTGGCGCTGCTCTATCTCCCCGCATACGGCGACAGGAAGCTCTTTGAGCTCGGGGCGGTAGAGTATCTCCACCGAGGCATAGAAACTATTTAAGTCGCAATGCAAGATGGCTCTATCCATAATCGCAACACCCATTCCATTCTGATATCATTATAATACGAACAAGCGTTCTCTGTCTACCGATATTTATTGGTTATTATATCTGTAATAATGGTATATATAGTAAAAACCCTCATGCTTTGCTGCCCGAAATTTTTGTGATAAAATAAACCTCGTGTACAGAAGAAATTTTGAAGCGGGGCGAAGGACCATGTCAAATATCCCTCAGATAGAAAGACAGATGTACCTTCTCCGGCTGCTGGCTTTTCAGTCGCAGGAGGAGGGGCTCTCTGTGGACGAAATCGAAAAACTGTTTTTGGATATGGGCATAGAGGTAAGCAAAAAAACCATCCGGAGGGACATCGAAGACCTGACCTTTTATTATTACATCTCCGAGGAAACGCGGGGAAGAACTACTTACTTCATGGCAGACAAAGCGCTGCTCCGCGAGATGAGCCTGGGCATCAACGACGTCATGTCCCTGTACTTCACGCGCGAGATACTGCGCGCCTACAGGGGGCTGGACCTGGGCTCGGCGGCGTGCCGCCTGCTGGATGAGCTGATCAAGCGGGCTTCTCCTTCAGGGAAGGCGCACGCCGAAGCATTCGAGATGTTGAAAGTGCGCCCCGAGAAAGTCCTCAAAGAAGAAAACATAGAAAGGAAGACGCTCCAGGATATCCGGGATGCTATAAAAGAAGGGAAAAGGGTCTCCATAGAATACCGTGCTTTTTCTTCGGGTACAGTAACGAAGCGGGAATTTGATCCTTATGTGCTCGAAATATACGACGGATGCTACCACCTGATCGGTTTCTGCCACCTGAGGAACGCAGTGCGCGACCTCCGCGTAGCGAGGATAAAGTCGTTGCAGGATACGGGGGAAAGATTTGTCCGCCCTGAAAACTTCTATGAAGAATTTGAAAAGAACAGGTTCGGCGTGCTGGCCGGTGGAGAAAAGATCAAGCTCGAGATCCGGTTTTCCTCTTCTGCGGCAAAATACGTTAAAGAATATGAAAAAGACAGAGCAGACGAAATGACGGAATGTGCAGACGGCTCGCTCGTTTTCATCAAAGAGACCACGCTGACGCCCGAAATCAAGAAGTGGATATTGAAGTACGGAGCGCAGGCAGAGGTATTATCGCCCGAGGTCCTGCGGAGCGAACTGGCCCGCGAAGCGGAAACTTTGGCACTGCTTTACGCCGGGAAGAAGGATCGGGAGTGAAAACTCAAAATTTGAAGGAGCCATATAAAATGAGAAAAGCAGGCCGCAGGATTTTGGCTATAATCATTTCTATATTTATATCTATAGTGTTTGCCGGATGCACGAGCGGGCAGACGGACGCAACGGGCAGCCCATCGCCCTCTCCTGCGCCTATGCCGTCAGAAAACTCCTTGGCTGGCTTTCCCCCAGAGGAATATGTCTCCAGGGATGGATTCAACATGACCTGCGGCATCCTGATAACCGATGGCGTGAAAGCATACTACCGCTGCGACGGCGGCGCAAGCGAAGAATGGGAGATACGCGAGGCGGACCTTGCCACAGGAAAGGTGATAACACTTGCCGCCAGTTCAGCGTTTCAGGATGAATCCGGGGCCGCCAACCTCTTTCTTGACGGGGGCAAGCTCTATTTCACAGTCGTAAATTCAAACGGAGACATGAAAAC
>JAUYED010000016.1 GCA_030691525.1 Bacillota bacterium
AACAGTGTGCAGCCGTTCTATATCGCTTTTAGAGGCCTTAATCAGGGATATGACCTCATCGTCATATAATTGGAGCAGGACGTCGGCCTTGAGCACACTCATTTCCTGGTCTGTCAGTTCATCCAGCCACTTGTATTGCTCCTGATATTTCTGGGTGGCCGCCTGACTGTTATGCTTCCTGTATTCATCCACCTTTGCGTTCTCAAACCCTACAGCATCTGCACGCATCTGTATAACACCTGAAAAAAATTTTTCAAGATCGGTGATGGATTTCGCCGTAGGAACGGGGTCCTGCGAATATGCCATCGCCACGCTATCCCTTGCCTGTTGCCGCAGTTCTTTTGTGGCGTCTTCGTTTATCACATCATGCGGCGCCGTAATGGTCTCGGGTGCAACGTCTCCTACTGAAAGCTCAAAGCTTTTTGGCGAAACAGCAGAAGCCACACAGGTGCAAACCGCGATGATGAAAAGGACCGTAAAGAAGAACGCTGTCGGGCGGGGATTGCCCGGGCGGCCGTTCCTGCCGTTTTTGCTCTTATTATCTTTAATTTCTTTAATTGATTTTTTCATTCTTTATTCCCTTGTTCTATTTTCGTATTCGTCATACGCCTTGACTATACTCTGCACCAGCTTATGGCGCACTACATCTTTGTGGGAGAGGAAAATGATCCCTATCCCCTCTATGTCTTTGAGTATCTCCACCGCCTCAATCAAGCCCGATTTTTTCTCTTTAGGCAGGTCTATCTGCGTGATGTCGCCCGTGATTACTACTCTCGAGCCGTCGCCAAAACGCGTGAGGAACATTTTCATCTGCTCTGCGGTGCAATTTTGCGCTTCGTCGAGAATGATGAAGGATTCGCTGAGCGTGCGTCCGCGCATGTACGCCAGCGGTGCGATTTCGATAACGCCCTTCTCCATCAGCCGTTGATATGGCTCCATTCCCATGAATTCATACAGCGCGTCATATAGCGGGCGCAGGTAGGGGTCCACCTTGTTCTGAATGTCCCCGGGCAAAAAGCCGAGCTTTTCCCCCGCTTCTACAGCCGGCCGGGTGAGGATGATCCTTCCCACTTCCTTGTTTTTCAGGGCCAGTACCGCTATAGCCATGGCAAGATAGGTCTTTCCCGTACCCGCAGGGCCTACTGCGATGACCAGGGTATTATTCTTCATGGACTGTACGTATTCCCGCTGGCCTGCGCTCTTGCACCTGATCTGCTTGCCTTTATGCGTGAAGGCCACCGTATCCGACATTATCTCCCCCATTTTTTCGGCGTTGCCTTCTCTGGCCAATTGCAGGGCATACCTGAGGTGGCCTTTATCCATATCCTTTTGATTTCCCATCATATCCAGCAGCGCAGAAATGGCTGAATGCGCCGCTTCGACGCTCTCCCTGTCCCCGCTGAGTATGACTTCCGTTCCCCTTGTCAATACCTTTACCCCTGTTTCCTTTTCAATAAGCTGTATATTCTCATCATAATTGCCAAAAAGCGCTATGACTTGGTCTATCGCCCCGACGTCCAGCCGCTTCTCATAAGCTTGTCCTTTGTTATTGCCATTTACCATGCTTTCCAAAGTTTCCTCCCTTGCGTATCTACTCGTTTATAATAAGCTCTTCGCAGTCAATCCTCTCGCGCGCCTGGATGAACGCCTGCGCTTCCACCCTGTTTTCACCTGTCTGGACGAAAACGACGGAAACTCCCAGCACCGCAGCGCCTTCAGGCAGTTGCGCGGCGGCGCATCTGACGGCCTCTTTTCCCAGCTCTTTTCTCAGCGGCTCCAAGTCCCGTGCTTTTTCCACCTTTTCCACAGCGTAATACGTTTCTTTCATAATGTAAACCGGAAAATAGATCTGGGTTGCCAATTGTTTGTACGCCTCGGTATCGTAATCTGGAAGGCCGGGCCTGCTACCGGCAAGAGGGACTTTCCATCCCCCCATGCAGAGAAACGTACGCTCTCCTATAGCTGCGGTACGCATCCTTTCTTCTTCCAGTGTGGACGCACCTGCCCTGCCGACGTACCATACGCTGCCGATGACTTCAGAGCGCGCATGGACGCACCCCGCCGTTGCACTACCCGCAGGGTTCACCCCGCTCACCAGCAGGTCTCCTTTGCGTACGGTCTGGCCTTCGAGGGCAGCCTGCCATCCCTCGTAGACGATGATCTTTTCTATCAGTGCGTCTTTTGAGGCGATGATATTGACAGGCGTGGAGCTATCTATCATCTGCGGCGGCTTTTCCATGGCCACGGCTTCCAAGTGCAGCTTGACGCCCCGTATATTCACACCTATCCAGCCCAGCGACCGGTCTGATATCATGAGCGAATTTTCGATGGCGTCTGGAAAAACGTCTTTCCGCAGGATCCCCGGCCTTATGCCTATCTCCGCCAGCTTCCTCTGGATGCCGGCGACATCCACTTCGCCCTTGGTATCAATCTCTATCACCCAGATGAAGGATGTCAGAGCGTATATGAGCATAGCGCTTACTACTGCCCCGAATATCAGCCCTTTCCTTTCCCACAGGAACAGGAAAAAGAAAGGAAGCCCGCATTTTTTTATCCCTGTCAGCACGCAGGAAGCATCCGCAAGCAGTTTTTTGAGTTTCAGAAAGCCGATGAAACTGACCTGCGCCTCGATCTGCGTATATGCACGCCGTTTGCAGTCAATGAGGCGGATCCCACCGGCCGCAGCTGCATTCATCAGCCTTTCAAGCGACAAGCCCTCGATTTTTATGATAACATATCCGATAAAATTACGCCAT
>JAUYED010000024.1 GCA_030691525.1 Bacillota bacterium
AAAGCTTATCGGCGCCAACGCGATGGTGAGGCCGGCGTAAACGGCGGCGATGATGGCGGCGTGGGTGATATAGCGTACGGGTTTTTTCATTGTTTCAGATCCCCTTCCTGAGCTTTGCATCCGGTCAATTGATAATCCCTGCATTACGATCATGAAGCATAACATTCTTTTTGGCGGATTATACCACAAAGACATAAAAAGCACAATCAAATATCGCCCCTAAGGAAGGAAACACCGGTCGGCAATTTACGCTACTTATACGCCAAATCACATAAAATATTGCATGGGTATAACGCATAGTTTATAATTGATTTATTTATATCTCTTCTTTTTATGCGGTTTTATTGGGAGGTTTGTATGGTGAACCAAGACAAACCCAAAACCGGCGGGGGCGGGAAACGGCGGATGATCGAGCAGGCAGAGCGGAAGAAGCGGCATCCCATTTTTCGTTTATTCTGGACCCTCTTCTGGCTCGGCTTCCCCAAACACAAGGTCTTCGGGCTTTCCACCGTTCCCAAGGACAGGCCGGCGGTCTTCGTAGCCAATCACGCGGGCGCCTATGGACCTGTCGCAATGATCACCAGCTTCCACAGGCGCTTCAGGCCCTGGGTGATCAGCAATATGTGCTCCCTCAGGACGGCGCCGGCCCACCTCGCCAAAGACCTCTTTCCCGCAAAGACCCGGGTAGGCAAGGCATTCTCCTTTTTGATCTCGGCTATCGTTGCCCCCCTTGCGGTGCTGGTCATGTACGCGGTGGAGGCCATCCCCGTCTATAAAGATGCCAGGGTCATAACCACGTTCAATAAAAGTCTGAGGACGCTTCTTGGCGGGACAAACGTGCTCATTTTTCCTGAGAACGACGAACCGTTTTCTGAATATACGAATAATTTTTCAGGCGGTTTCCTCTACATCGCAAGGAGATATTACGAGGAGACAGGGCGTCGGCTGGAATACTATCCCGTCTTCGCCAGCAGCAAGTACCATGCCATCAAGGTTGGCACGCCGCTGACCTACGACCCCAGCGATGATTTTGCGCAGCAGAAGGTGCGCGCAGCAAATTACCTTCGGGATTCAGTGACGTGCATGGCACGTGAGCTTGAAATCGAAAAAACTGCTAAAACGAAAAAAAGCGGCGCATGAAGCATCTGCTGATCCAAAAACCTACGGCAAAAGTTTCAGCACCTCGGCAATATCGCCCAGCGCCTTGTCCAGCTTCTCCAGCTCTTTTTCGGGCAGCGCCGAAAGCTTTGCCTTTACTGCCTCTTTCATCTGTTCAAATTGTAATTTCAGGAGCGCCTCGCCCTTTGAAGAAATGCTTACATTGATTATACGCCGGTCATGCTTATCAGGCATGCGGCTGATCAGGCCTTCTTTTTCCAGCTTATCTACGATAGCCGTCAATTGCTGCTTGAAAATGTGAAGCTGTTTAGCCAGCGCCGTCATGGCCATGGGGCCTTCCTGTTGCAGAACGAAAAGCGCCATCCTCTGCGACGGGCCGATCTCGCCGGGCGCCGTATGCTCCCAGGGCCGGGACAGCTTATGCTTGAAAAGCGGCATAAGGTCCAGCATTTTGTTTATCAACGCGTCAAGTTTGTCATCCAAAGTTCATCACTTCTCGTATTTCAAATTGGCATCACTAGACGGAAGTGGGGCGCAGCCCTCTTTCGTAATCGTATTGACACCTGAACTCCCAGCCGGGTATTATGTGCGCAGCTTCTCCGCTATAGTCATGTGAATTGACTGTAAAGGTTATTTATATTCATTGTATATTCTATCATGCCTGCCATTGTACTTTCAATCCTTGGAAATGGAAAAGCAAGGGTGTCGTGAGCAAGATAATCATAAGAAAGCCCCCTGCCAGCGCCTGAAAATCCCGAGGGGCTTATAGAAGAGTTCCCAAGTGACATAAGATAAAACATAGAAAACAGGCAGCCCTTACCCTAAGTACTGCCCGTATCTTTTATCAGTATAGAAATTCGGTAACCGCTCTCACTTTTGTACCATTATAGCCGCTGCTCAGTAGTCTAGACGTACGGCACGCTTGTATTGTTTCTTCAAGTCCGGCTTGGATACGTCCATTTCGGTGCCGAGGTACCGATTTATAAACTGGGATATTTTCATGCTGATCAGATCTGCTTCAAGGCCTGTGATACACGAGTGGGGCGAGCGCTCAAGCAGCAGGGATTCCTTCTGGTCGGAAGAAACGCCCGAAAGTATTATATTCAAGTTCATAGGTCTGACCAGCTCGTCTTTTTTAGACTGTACCGCCAGGATGGGGCAGGTTACTTTTTTCAAGAGCGAGCGCGCGATAGTATTTATACGGTATAGATCGTAAAGCTTGGCTTCAGGGAACCTGTCGTAGCCGATCTTAAAGTGATTATTGTACATGTGCGCACCCGGCCACTTCCGGATCTTAGAGGAAAATCTTATCAGCGGCGAAAGCTGGGCCAGCATGTCGAAGCGGTAGCGTATCGGCGTGGATATGGTCACGATGGCGTCCACTTCCCTTCGCGCTGCTAAAATTATTGCGATCAGGCCGCCCATGGAAAGCCCTGCGATCGCGACTCTCCTGCATTCGAGGAACAGGTTATCCAGTTCCCTGCTGCTGTCATTGACCCAGTCCCGCCAGCTGGCCTGGCACATGTCCTCCGGTGTGGTTCCGTGCCCTCTGAGCGCGGGGCAGGACACTTTATAGCCCTCCCACAGGAATTTGTCCTGAAGCGGTCTCATGTTTTCGGGGGACCCCGTGAAGCCATGGAGCAACAAGATGCCCTTGTCAAATGTTTTTTCTCTTTTAGTTTTGAAAATCATGAAACTATGCCTCCCTTAGCTATATGTACCACAGAATATTTTTATGAAACTCCGCTGTCGTTTTCAGATTGACCCTTTTGTCAGTTTTGCCCCGTCAGCATATTTAATATACATACCTAATAAAATTTCTCCAAATATTACCTTCTTTTACGGGTCGAATTATACTCCTATCGTCCGGGTAAACGCAAACCCTTGCCCGCAACGTTAACTTTTTGTTTACAACTTCTATGCCCCCAGCGGGAAAGTACGGTGCCGGAAGTTAGAAATTGTATGGACATAACTAAGGGCCTGTGCCCATGGGTTGACGAGCAGGGCAAGATGCTAGGTGAGACATGGAAAGGGAGGCAGCTGCCAAATTTATTTGGCAAGAAGCCCCCCTCACAAAATCAATTTTGCCGTGCACCCGCCTCTGATGCCCGTATACAGCCGGAAACTGATCTTTGAAAGCTCCGATCAGGCATCCCCGCGGCACACGCGCCGCGCCGCTTACTGCTGCTTCCGTCAGGACCTGACAGGGTTCACAGCTGCGCGTTGCACGGGACCTATGGTCTTCAACGCTCCAAAGATAGCCCTGCGCTACATGCAGAGCACCTCGGGCGGGGATTCGACCCCGTTATAGCGGTTTGCGGGCTACAGGGCACCGCTGGTTCCCCATCTAGCACGGCAAAGTTCTATGCGTTCTTATTATATACCGTTTCGACGCCGGCGGTCACCATAAGTCATATTTTGGCAGCTAAGCGGGCTCATATGCAATGATAGTTTCACCCGAAAAGGTCCATTATCGTCACGCACTCTTCCCGTCTTGCTCCCACACCTACCATCGCTACGGATGCATTGCACAGTTTTTCGATCCTTTTAAGGTAATTCTGCGCCGCATCAGGCAGCTTTTTAAATTCGCGGACATGGGCGATATCGCTGTCCCAGCCGTCCATCTCTTCATAGACGGGCTTACACCTTTGCAGCACCGAGATCTCGGGAGGAAAGTTTTCTATCAGCCGCCCATTCAGTTCATAGCCGGTGCATATTCTCACTTTAGCAAACCCGCCCAGCGTATCCATGCGGGAAATGGCCAGCGCCGTCATTCCCGATATGCGCACCGCATATTTTACCACTACCACGTCAAACCATCCGCAGCGGCGTGGCCGTCCGGTAGTGGTTCCATACTCGCGTCCTTTTTCGCGGAGGGTATTGCCCGTCTCATCCAACAGCTCGGTCACCATGGGGCCGTTGCCTACCCGCGTTGTGTACGCCTTGGCTACGCCCATAACGTTGTTGATCATCCTGGGGCCTACGCCCGCGCCGATACACGCCCCGCCTGAAATGGGGCTGGATGATGTTACGTAAGGATAGGTTCCGTGGTCAACATCAAGCATGGTACCCTGTGCGCCTTCGAAAAGCAGGTTGCAGCCCTTGTCATAGAGTTCGTTGATCATCAGCGAGGTGTCCCTCGTAAGAGGCCGGATCATCTCGGCGTAACCCCTGTACTCCTGCAGCATCTTATCATATGAAAGCGGCTTTTCGCCGTAAACGGCCTGGATGAGCGTATTCTTCTGCTCCAGCACGCGCCGCAGGATATGAGGAAAGGCCTCTTTATCCAGCAAGTCGCATATGCGGATGCCTGTCCGGTTCATTTTGTCCACGTAGCACGGGCCGATCCCCCTGCCGGTGGTGCCTATAGCAGAAGTTTTTTCAGACAGCGTATCCAATAGTTTATGATAGGGCATAACGACATGTGCCCGATCGCTCAAAAAGAGGTTCTTCATGGAGAATCCCTGCTGCTCCAGCGAGTGCATTTCGGAAAGCAGCGAAGCCACATCTACTACCACGCCATTGCCTATGATGCAGGGCTTTTCGGGGTACAGGATGCCCGAAGGGATCAAATGCAGCTTGTACTGCTTACCGGGCAGCTCCACTGTATGCCCTGCGTTGTTCCCGCCCTGATAGCGGAT
>JAUYED010000045.1 GCA_030691525.1 Bacillota bacterium
AATTTTCAAAAAAGCCGATATGGAAGCGCTTCATTGCAATATTTGCAGGCGCTGCTTTCAATATCATCTTTGCTCTTATACTTGCCATCATATTCTTAACGATTTTCGGCGAAAGGCTGCCCATCGTCGAAGAAGTGGGGACAGGCACGCCTGCTGATGAAGCCGGTATCATAGTGGGCGATAATATCACCCGTATCAACGGCGAAGGCATAGACTTTGGGCCCGAAGCTACCATAAATGTGGACAATTTAGGCAGAAGCGGGGCAAAGAGCATCAATGTCACGTTCCTTCGGGATGGGAAGGAATACAACTATGATATCCCGTGTTATTATGATAGTGAAACGAAAACCTATCGCATCGGCGTAGCATTCCAGAAGGAAAGCACCCAGTTCGGGTTTTTTGAAGCGCTGGGGCTGTCCTTCAAATGGGTTATATTTATCATAAAGGAGATGTTCGCATTCCTCGGGGGGCTGATTTTCGGCACTCAGTCGGTTGCAGACGTGATGGGGCCGGTGGGCACCATCGCAGTGATCGGGGACGTGATAAAGTACGGCCTTGAAAGTATCATGCGGCTCGCTTCGCTGCTGTGCATCAACCTTGGGATCGTCAACCTGCTTCCGCTGCCTGCGCTGGACGGAGGGCGCTTAGCGCTTCTCGTCGTCGAAGGCATCAGAAGGAAACCGATATCGCCCCAGAAGGAAGGGTATATCCACCTTGCCGGCTTTATCCTCCTGCTGATACTCATGGCACTGCTGACTTATCAGGATATTGCCCGGCTGATCACCCAATAGTGACGGGGGTATTTGCAAAATGGCAAGCAATATGAGAAAAAATACGCGGCAGGTCCGTGTGGGACGCGTTCTTATAGGCGGAGGTGCGCCCGTTTCCGTACAGTCCATGGCCAATACGGATACCCTGGACATTTCCGCCACCACAGCGCAGGTACGCCGGCTGAAGGAAGCCGGGTGCGATATCGTGCGCGTTTCCATATACGACGAAGAATGTGCAAAGACCATCCGTGCGATCAAAGAAAGCGTGGATATCCCCATCGTTGCAGACATCCATTTCGACTATAAGCTTGCGATACTGGCGGCAAAAAGCGGAGCGGACAAGCTCAGGATAAACCCCGGTAACATCGGCTCCGCAGCCAGAGTGAGAGAGCTCGCCCTCTGTGCCAAAGACATGGGCATACCCATAAGGGTGGGGGCAAATTCGGGCTCCATCAAAAAGGAATTCATAGATAAATACGGAGGGGTGACAGCCGAAGCGCTGGTCGAAAGCGCCCTGGAGCAGGTATCCATCCTTGAGAATTCCGGCTTTACTGATATCGTTGTTTCCATAAAGGCCTCAGACGTGGTAAAAACAGTCGAAAGCTACCGCATGGCCGCGTTAAAAATGGATTATCCACTGCACATCGGCGTAACCGAAGCTGGATTCGGGGAGCAGGGGCTGATAAAATCCTCTATAGGGATAGGAACGCTTCTCCTCGAGGGCATCGGGGATACGCTCCGTGTTTCTTTGACGGGAGATCCTGTCCATGAGGTGCGCGCAGGGCGGGAGATATTAAGGTCTATCGGCATGCTGCCCTGCGGCTTGGAATTGATCTCATGCCCCACCTGCGCGAGGTGCAAAGTGGATTTAGAATCCATTTGCCGGCAGCTTTATGAAAAGACGAGGGATATAACAAAGCCGCTGTGCGTGGCGGTGATGGGCTGTGCGGTGAACGGCCCCGGGGAGGCCAGCCATGCAGACCTGGGAGTCGCCTGCGGCAAAGGCGAAGGGCTGATATTTGTCAGAGGCGTACAGCTGAAAAAGGTAAAAGAGAACGAGATAGTAAAAACGCTCGTAGATATCATCAAATCACAATAGGACTTCTGGAAGGATTAAGGGATTTTATATCATATGGGGGAAAGCGTACAAAAGGAAAACTGGAAAGCATGTTTGGAAGGCATCTGCAGCGATGATATCCTGCAGGCTATCAAGCTTGAAAGGGCTGTCGTAGATTCAAAGAACGGCAGCCTTTCGGTATGCTTCCTTCTGGATACCATCGTGCCCTACGCTACGGCTGAAAAGATAAAGGCGGCGCTCATAAACAGCATCTCTGATGGAAAACGCATGGATGTGACCCTTGCATTCGGCGTCAGCTTCAGCGACGATGACGGACGCTTTCACGAATTGATTGATTATTTGCGGGACATGCTTACAACGCAGCACCCGCCCATAGCCCCGTTCTGTAAAGACATAGAGTGGTCTTTGTCCCAAAAAACAGTCAGCGCCACATTCCGCAACAGCCATGCATTTGAAGTTTTCAAACGAAAAAAGCTTAACGGGCTTATTTCAGAAGAACTGAAGAATTCATTCGGCCTTCAGTCCATTTTCGCATTTTCTGAGGGTGAAGAAGGGCAGGAAGGCATAGAGGGTGCCGAAGAGGAAAGCCCTGCGGAGGTTTTTTACGCAGTGATGGAAGCCGGGGCAGGAAACTGCGCTGAAAAGCCATGCGCGGAAATAAGGACTCTTCTTGGCAGGCCCATCAAGCCGAAGCCCGCCAGTATCATCTCCATTGGCGAGGATTCGGGCACCGTCATCATTGAAGGGGAAGTCGTCAGCGTCGAGACCGTCGCTGTCAAATCGTCAGAGCGGCTTCTTTGCTCGTTTGACATCACAGACTATACGGGCTCTGCTACGGTAAAAATTTATCTGGATAGGGAAGACAGGCACCTGCTCGGGCATATCAAGAAGGGTTCCTTCCTGAAGCTGCGGGGAAGCTACCAGTGGGATATGTACAACAAGGAATTCGTAGTGAGGGCTACCGATATCCAAACATCCGATAAGATGAGGAAGACCGATGGCAGCCCTGAAAAAAGGGTGGAGCTCCACTTGCATACACGCATGAGCAGCATGGATGCCGTAACGCCGGTAGAGGAACTGATGGAGCTTTTAGCGGGCTGGGGACACGACGCCGTCGCGGTCACAGACCACGGTGTGGTGCAGGCATTCCCGGCGGCTTTCGAGGCCGCAAAGAAGAACGGGATAAAGCTCATCATGGGCATGGAGGCCTATATCGCAAATGACGAATCAGACGTGGTCATAAGGCCGAAGGATTATCCGGTGAATTGCGAGTATGTGGTTTTCGACTTGGAAACTACCGGCTTGAATCCCGTCTTTGACGGGATCACGGAGATAGCTGCGGTCAGGATGAAAGACGGGCAGCGGCTGGATAGCTTCCATACGCTCGTACATCCCGGGCAGCCCATCCCGCCAGATATCACTCGCCTGACGGGCATCACTGACGAGATGGTCAAAGACGCGCCTGGCATCGAAGCCGCCCTTCCCGGATTTTTTACGTTCTCCAAGGGTGCTGCGCTCGCCGCGCACAACGCCGCATTCGATATGTCCTTTCTATCGCTGAAAGGGCGGAAAGCCGGGCTGATCTTTGATAACCCAGTTGTGGACACTCTTTCTTTGGCGCGCCGGCTGCGCCCGGGATACAGGGCTTACCGTCTTGACGTGGTGTGCGAGAACCTCGGCATTGACCTGGAAAGCCACCACAGGGCGTCAAGCGATGCGGAAGCTACGGCTTCCATCCTTTCGCTTTTCCTTTCGGAGCTTATAAGAAAAGGCGCCAAGACGCTAAGTGACGTCAACGCGTTTCTTGGGAACGGGGCGGACATAAGGCAGCAGGACATCAGCCACGCCACTCTTCTGGTCAAAAACCAGAAAGGGCTGATGAACCTTTACCGTCTGGTGACTCTTTCGCACACGCAGCATTTTTTCAAAAAGCCGAGGATCCCCAGATCTCTCCTGATGGAATACCGCGAAGGGCTTCTCGTCGGCTCCGCGTGCGAGGAAGGGGAGGTCTTCAAGGCGGTGATTCGCGCTGTAGATGAAGCACAGCTGTCTATAGTTGCAGGGTTTTACGATTATTTGGAGATCATGCCGGTATCCAATAATATGTTTCTCGCCCGCAGCGGGCAACTGGGCGGCGCCGAAGAAATTCGCGCGATCAACCAGAGGATAGTTGCCCTGGGAGATGAGCTGGGCAAGCCCGTCGTCGCCACTGGGGACGTGCACTTTCTGAAGCCCGAGGACGAATACTTCAGGCGGATACTCTTTTCCGGGCAGGGCTATGAAGATGCCGATGACCAGGCAGAGCTGTATATGAAGACGACAGAGGAAATGATGAAAGAATTTGCTTATCTTGGAGAAGAAGCTGCTTATAATGTTGTTGTCCGTAACACAAGGATGATCGCGGACATGGTCGAAAACATACGCCCGTACCCCGATAAGACTTACGCTCCCAAGCTAAAAGATGCGGAAGCTGACCTACGGAAGATATCATTGCAGAACGCAAAAAAAACATATGGCGACCCCTTGCCCGAGCTCGTCCGCGTCCGCCTTGAAAAGGAGCTGGACAGCATCATCGGCCACGGGTTCGCCACGCCGTATATCGCCGCCATGCGCCTTGTCCAAAAATCCATGAAAGACGGCTACATCGTGGGCTCGCGCGGCTCCGTGGGCTCCTCCTTCGTTGCGACAGTCGCGGGCATAAGCGAAGTCAACCCGCTGCCCCCGCATTACCTTTGCAGGAAATGCGGTTTTTGCGGCTTCACATACGGCGATCCGCGCTGCGAATGCGGCGCAGACCTGCAGGATTGGAACTGCCCGCACTGCGGAGAACGGCTGATGAAGGACGGCTATGACATCCCTTTTGAAGTGTTCCTCGGTTTCAAGGGGGATAAAGTCCCGGATATAGACCTGAACTTTCCGAGTGAATACCAGGCGACCGCACATAAATATACCGAAGAGCTTTTCGGGGCAGAAAATATCTACCGCGCAGGGACCATCAACACGATAAAGGACAAGACTGCGTACGGCTATGTCCTAAATTACCTTGAGCGCAAAAACATAACCGCCTCGCAGGCGGAAAAGCGGCGGCTTGTAAGAGGGTGCGTCGAGGTCAAAAAAACGACCGGGCAGCACCCGGGGGGCATCATCGTAGTCCCTTCGGATGTGGATATCCATCTTTTCACTCCGCTGCAGTACCCGGCAGACGACAGCAAAGCAGAAAAAGTCACCACGCATTTCGATTTCAATTCGCTGCACGACCGGCTCATCAAGCTGGACATCTTGGGGCACTACAACCCCACCATGCTCAAAATGATGCAGAATATGACGGGCGTTTCCCCTCTGGATATCGAGATGGGAGAAAGGACGACCATGAGCATCTTTTCTTCCACCAAGGCGCTGGGCGTTGCGCCCGAGGATATAGGAAGCACTATCGGCACTTTCGGCATCCCCGAATTCGGGACGCGCTTCGTCAGGCAGATGCTGGAGGAAACGCGCCCTTCCACCGTCGGTGAACTTGTGCGCATCTGCGGCCTTGCGCACGGCACCAACGTATGGCTCAACAACGCGCAGGAACTGATAAGAAGCAAAACAGCGGAGTTGAAGGAAGCCATATGCAACAGGGACGACATCATGCTTTACCTGATCGGCAAAGGCATGGATGAGTCCGATGCCTTTGCCATCATGGAAAGCGTCCGCAAAGGCACCATAAAAAACAGCCCCGAAATAACAGAGCCGCTGATTGCTGAGATGAGAAAAAAGGATATCCCGGGCTGGTTCATAGATTCCTGCAGGAAGATAGAGTATCTTTTTCCCAAGGCACACGCCACTGCCTATACGATAATGGCTTTCAGGATCGGCTTTTTCAAGGTCTATCACCCTGCGGCCTTTTACGCTGCATATTTTTCTGTCAACTCCGAAGAATTTGATGCTGCAACAATGCTCAGCCCAACCCGGGAGCTTCGGCGGCTGATAAAAAACTATGAGGAAAAAGAGACCAGGCTGAATTCGCGTGAGGATACGGTGCTTTCACTGCTTGAAGTCATCCTTGAAATGAACCTTCGGGGATTGCGGTTCCTGCCTGTGGACATATATAAATCACAGGCGGCGGCATTTACGATAGAAGATGGAGCCATACGGCCACCGCTGAATGCTGTAGCAGGCCTTGGCGACGTAGCGGCGCGAAATATCGTAGAGGAAAGGGCGATTTCGCCGTTTTCTTCGGTCGAAGACCTTCAGAAGAGGGCAAAGGTCAATAAAAGCGTCATGGAGATGCTGAGGAAACAGGGCTGCCTGCACGCTCTGCCCCAGTCAAGGCAAATGGGACTATTTTGATTTTAGGAAAGGGGCAAGCCCCCTTCCCAACCTTCCCCCGTCTTGCCCTGCCTATGCTAACGCACGGCCGGCAGGGCGCTTCTTTTAGTCTTAAAACTGCTTTGTACTGACATTTGACGTACACGCCGCCAAATGTCATCTGCTTTATGATCCCGTAAAGGTTGAAAAACGGATTGCTGCGGAGCTAGAGCTCCTAAGCAATGACAGAGGGGTGGGGCGTTGGAGAGGTTATAGAGCGGTTAATAAGCGTCAGAGGAGATTTGGGTCATTTCGATAGGGTATTACCTCCTGCTTTTCATTTCATAAAGCTACGATTTGCAGCGATCGTATATAATCATTTTTGATCCTTGCAAATACGAAAGCATTATGCTATTATGTTCCCGAAAGATGTAACCTGGCACCAGTTGAGTGGGTTTTTTCCCACTCTTTTTGTTGCCGCATATGCTCTTGGAGGAAATATGCCGGGGAAAATCGAAAAACTTGTGCACGAGCTTATCGCGCCGGTCATAGAAAATATGGGGTTTTTCCTTGTGGATGTCGAGCTCAAAAAAGAGGGGAAACAGAAGATCCTCTATATTTTCGTGGATAAAAAAGGCGGCATCGCCATAGAAGACTGCGAAGCCATCAGCCGCGAAGCGGAGAAACTGCTGGATGCGCATGACCCCATTGAGGAGAGATATTATCTTTGCGTTTCTTCGCCGGGATTGGACCGGCCTTTCAAGACCGATACGGATTATGAAAGGAATATTTCCCGAGAGATCGAGGTGCGGCTTTATACGCCTGTTGAAGGCAAAAAAGAGCTCACAGGCATATTGAAGGCGTACGATGCCGAAACTATCACACTGGATACCGGCTCTGAAGAATTGAAGATCAAAAAATCCGGCATAGCCCTTGTAAGGCAGACAGTCCGGTTTTGACCATGGAGGTATATAAATAAATGAACGTGGAACTCATCGAGGCGATAAACGCTATAGAAAAAGAGCGCCGCATAGATAAAGAAACGCTCTTTGACGCGTTAGAAGAAGCGCTGAAAAAAGCGTACAAAAATCATTTCGGTTCAAGTGAGAACGCGAGAGTCGCAATAGACCGCGAAACGGGGGATTTCAAGGTCTTTGCACTGAAAACCGTCATAGATGGAAAAGTTGAAGACCCCAATATGCAGATCAGCATTGCAGATGCACAAAAAGTTGACCCGAAATATGATGAAGGCGATATTTTTGAACAGGAAACCACGCCGCATTCTTTCGGCCGCATCGCTGCGCAGACGGCGAAACAGGTCGTTATGCAGCGCATAAGGGAAGCGGAGCGGAGCGTGATTTACGATGAATTCAGCGACAAGCTCAATGAGTCCGTTACCGCAGTGATCCAGAGGATGGAGGGCGGGAACGTGTATTTAGAGCTCGGCAGGGCGGAAGGTTTCATGCCCGCGACTGAGCAGGTGGAAAACGAAAAATATATGGTTGGAGACCGGCTGAAAGTCCTTATACTCCGCGTGGAAAAAGACAGTAAGAGCCGCACGCCGGGCATCGTCGTTTCCCGGAGGCACCGCGACCTGATAAAGCGGCTCCTTGAGCTCGAAGTCCCTGAGATACAGGATGGGACGCTGCTTATTAAAAGCATCGCAAGGGAAGCGGGAGTGCGCAGCAAAGTCGCCGTTTATTCAACGGACGAAAATGTTGACGCCATCGGCGCATGCGTCGGGCAAAAGGGAAGCCGCATCGGACGCGTCGCACAGGAGCTCAACGGAGAAAAGATAGACGTCATCCCCTGGAGCAGCGACCCCATCGAATTCATCGCCAATTCGCTGAGCCCGGCAAAAGTGCTGATAGTTCAGATAAATGAGAGCGAAAAGATCGCCAGGGTCACCGTGCCCGACAAGCAGCTTTCCCTTGCCATCGGCATCAAAGGGATCAATGCAAAGCTTGCTGCCAAGCTGACCGGATGGAAAATAGACATCAAGAGCCAGACCCAGGCGCAGGAGTTCTTCAGCGAGACTGATACGGGTACCGAAGAAGAAGAGGATGACGACGATAACGATGATGAGGACGTAAAAAAAGCACCGGACAGCGAACAGAAGCCCGAATGACAGCTTCATTTCTGAGGTGGTAACTGTTTTGAAGACAAGAAAAATCCCGATGCGCATGTGCCTTGGATGCAGGAGCATGTTTCCCAAAAAAGAGCTCACCCGCATCGTGCAGGATAAAGACGGGAACGTATCTCTGGATGCGACCGGTAAAAAGCAGGGAAGGGGCGCATACATCTGCAGGAACAGCCAGTGCCTGAAGAAGGCCGTCAAGGCCAGGGCGATACAAAAGGCGTTCGAGCTTCCCTTCAGCAGCGATGTGCTCGCACAGATACAGAAGGAGCTTGAAGATTAGTGGATCTTGAAAAGGTGAAAGGTTACGTCGGCATCGCCTCCCGGCAGGGGAAAGCGGTCGGAGGCGAATACGCCTGCAGGACTGCCCTTTTGAAAGGCGAAGCCGACCTGTTGATATTCAGCAGCATGATGTCAGAGGGGACAAGAAGACGGCTTGAAGCTATATGCGATACGGCAGGCACGCCCAGGATAATCCTTCCCCCGGAAGCAGATCCGGGGGATTGGGCGGGAAAGCCCGGACGGCTGTGCGTGGCCATAATAAAAAACGAAGGGTTGGCTGGAGAAATAATGAGATTTTTCAATGATGCCCGGGCCTGTAAAGGGGAGGTGGGCTGAACATGGCGAAAACAACAAACGATGTAATAAAAAACCTTAGGAAAAATACGGTGGAGCTTCAGGCGATGTTCGCAGCGCTTCAGGCAAAAGCTGGTGAGCATCACGTCCAGGTCAAAAAAATCAGCAGCGAGCTGATGCAGAAGCTTCGTGAGCGTGAACGTATCGAAGAGGAAAGAAGGATCTCGGAGCTCCGCGCTGAAAAGGAAATGCAGAAAGCGATTGAGCAGACGGAAGCAGAAGCCGTCTCCGAAAAAGCCAAAGCAGCCAAAGCCGAAAAACCCGCCGAATCGGGAGCAGCCGAAGCCCCCGTTCAGGAAAAACCCGCGCCCGAAATAAAAGCAAAAGCTTCCAAGCCAGTGCAGCAGCCACAGCCGCAGGCCGAAACAGGAGCGCCTGAAGAGGAAAAAGCAGCAAAAGCCGCTTCCGTCCAGCAGCAGGAAACGCTCCAGAGGCCGCAGAGCGAAGCGAGGGCCGAACGGGCTGCCCCGCAAGGCCAGGCGCAGGCGCATCCTGATTCAAAACAGGCGGAAAGCCGGAAAATCGAAGGCAGAACTCCGCAGCAGGGGCAGAAGGACGTATGGGTCCGCAGGGACCTCCGCCAGGAGCCCTTTAATAAAGCGCGCCCTTTCCCGCCGCGCCCATTTTCGCCACGCCCTGACTGGCGGCCTGAAAACCGCGGCCCGAGGGAAGCGGGAGCCGGTGGGAGGATGGCGCCCAAGCTCATCATACCCAAGGATATCACGACCCATGTCGAAAAGGAAAAGGCCAGTAATTACGATCCACGGAAAAAGAATTTTACACATGCAGTTGACTCTGCCGAGAAAAGGGCTGCCAAAAGTAAGAAATCCATGCTGAAAATCCTTCCCGGCAGGGAGCTTGACGAAGAGATACAGATGGGCTCAAGAAAACGCAGAAAAAAGCCCGAGCAGATTAAAATCGTCCGTCCGGAGCCCATCGTGATAGAAAAGGCAGTGATGACGGGAGAAGTCATCACAGTCAAAGACCTTGCCGAAAAGATCGGCAAGCCCTCATCCGAAATCATAAAAAAGCTTCTTGTACTCGGCATAATAGCCACCATAAACAGGGAGATAGATTATGATACGGCTCTGCTCATTGCCAATGACTTCGGCATCGAGCTGGAGCTGAAGATAGATAAAACCTTTGAAGAGGTCCTCTTTGACGAAGACAGAGAAGACGACGTGAAGGAGCTTTTGCCGCGCCCGCCCGTCGTTACCATCATGGGGCACGTTGACCACGGCAAGACTTCACTGCTTGACGCCATAAGAAAAACCAATGTGACCGAAGGGGAAGCAGGCGGCATCACGCAGCATATCGGCGCCTATACCGTAGAGATAAACGGCCGGTCAATCACTTTCCTCGATACTCCCGGCCATGAGGCCTTTACCGCCATGCGTGCACGCGGCGCGAACGCTACGGACATAGCAGTTCTCGTAGTCGCCGCAGACGACGGCGTGATGCCCCAGACCATAGAAGCCATTGACCACGCAAAGGCGGCAGGCGTGCCCATCGTGGTAGCTATAAATAAGATAGACAAGCCCGGTGCAAATATCGAGAAGGTAAAGCAGGGGCTGACGGAATACGGGCTGCTTACTGAAGAATGGGGAGGGGAGACCGTCATGGTCCCCGTCTCAGCAAAAACGCAGGAAGGCATCCCGCACCTGCTCGAAATGCTTCTCCTTGTTGCAGACGTTCTGGAGCTCAAGGCAAACCCCAACCGTTTTGCCAAAGGTACGGTCATCGAAGCCAAGCTGGATAAGGGCAGGGGGCCGGTGGCAACAGTGCTTGTGCATAACGGGACGCTCAGGATAGGGGATACCATAGTAGCAGGCACGGTTTACGGCCGCGTCCGCGTGATGCTGAATGATAAGATGGAAAGGGTGGAAAGCGCGCCTCCCTCGCAGCCGGTCGAAGTGCTTGGTTTTTCCGAAGTGCCCGAAGCCGGCGACATGCTCTACGCCGTGGAGGAAGATAAGCTTTCGCGCCAGGTGGCCCAGGAGCGCCGCGACAAGATAAAGGCAGCGCAACTCAAAAAACTCTCCAAGGTCTCGCTGGACGACCTATTCATCCAGATAGCGCAGGGCCAGATAAAAGACCTGAATATCATCATCAAAGCTGATGTGCAGGGTTCATTTGAAGCCCTGAGGCAAGCGCTGGAGAAGCTCTCCAACCCGCAGGTCAGGGTACGCGTGATCCATTCGGGCGTCGGGGCGATAACAAAGACGGACGTCATGCTCGCTTCTGCTTCAAACGCCATCATCATCGGTTTCAATGTGAGGCCGGATGCCATCGGGCGTACTGTTGCCGAGGACGAAAAGGTGGACGTCCGCCTCTACAGAGTCATCTACAACGCCATTGACGACGTGGAAAAAGCCATGAAAGGGTTGCTGGCCCCTGTGTTCGAGGAATCCATCATCGGGCATGCCGAAGTCCGTGCGACGTTCAAGGTCTCTGGAATAGGCACTATCGCCGGATGCTACGTGATTGACGGCAAGATGCAAAGGAACGCCAAAGTCCGGCTTACCCGCGACAGCGTTGTCATCCATGAAGGCGTCCTGGATACGCTCAAACGCTTCAAGGACGACGCAAAGGAAGCTCTGCAGGGGTTTGAATGCGGGATAAAACTCGAAAATTATAACGAAATCAAAGAAGGGGACGTCATCGAGGCCTTCGAAATGAGAGAAGTAGAACAATGACGCCCCAAAAAAGGGCAGATATATGTCTGATAAAAGGACCGAACGGCTTGCCGGGGAATTCCGGCGTATCATAAGCGATATCATCCACAGCGAGCTCAAAGACCCGCGCCTTACGGGGATGAGCTCCATTGTGGATGTTATGCTCACGCGGGACTTAAACCACGCCAAGATCAGGGTGAGCGTAATGGGAAGCCCCGAGGAAAAAAAATCCGCCATGGCTGTACTCTTGAGCGCTTCAGGGTTCATCCGCAGTAAACTTGCAGCGCGGGTGAGGGTCAGGCGCGTACCGGAGCTGCACTTCGTTCTGGATGATTCCATTGAATACAGTATCCATATTTCACGCCTTCTCGAAAGCGTTGCCAAGGAAAAGACGGAAGAGAAAAATGAATGATAAGATCATTTCGCAATTGAAAAAACACGGCAAGGCCTGCGTCATAATGCATATATCCCCGGATGGGGATACGCTTGGTTCAGCCATCGCGCTTTGCCTCGCCCTTCGCTCCCTCGGCATTTCCTGCGACGCCATTTGCGATGACAACGTCCCCGGAAAATACTCTTTTGTCCCGCACATCAGCGAGGTCAAAAAAAGTGAAGAAGGCATCAGATATGATACGGCGGTGGCGGTGGACTGTGCCGACATGCACCTTTTGGGAGATGCGGCCAAAGTTTTCCGTGCTGCGAAAAACAGGATATGCATAGACCACCACGCATCCAATCCCCACTACGCAGAGAAAGAGCTGTTCAATGCTGCCGCATCGTCTACAGGGGAGATAATGCTCGGCGTGATAAAAAAGCTGGGAGCTTCCATCACCCGCGAGATCGCTGAGTGCCTTTACACTGCCATCGCATCGGATACCGGCAATTTCAGCTACAGCAACACCACGCGGGAAACCTTCCTTGCGGCTGCAGAATTGACTTCATACGGCATAGATCTGCCCGAGATTGCCAGCTGCCTCTTCAAAGCGCGCTCATACTCCTTTTCGATGATGCTCGCAAGGGCGCTCAACGGCATGCGCATGTTTTCAGGGAAAAAGATTGCTATCCTGTATCTTAGCAGCGGCGACGTGGAGGAACTCCAGAACGACTTTACCGAATATGAGGGCATCGTAGAATTTGCCCGCGAGATCCAGGGCGTCGAGGTCGCAGTTTTCATCCGTGAGATCGGACGCGGGCTGTACAAGATCAGCTTGAGGTCAAAGCCCTGCGTAGACATCCGGGGGCTTGCAGAGGGCTACGGGGGCGGAGGGCACAGGAACGCTGCGGGCTGCCAGATAAAGGGCGGCCTTGAACAGATTATCAATAAACTTGCGGCCCAGATAGAGCCGCTTCTTGTATCATGAACGGGATAATCAACCTCATCAAACCTCCGGATATGACCTCCAACGACATTGTCGTCTATCTCAGATGGCTGCTCGGCATCAAAAAGATCGGGCATACGGGCACGCTGGACCCGGGGGCTTCGGGCGTTCTTCCAATATGCCTCGGGAAGGCGACACGCCTGTTCGGCTATCTGGTGGAAAAGCCCAAAGAATATCTTGCCGAGATCCATCTGGGGATCGTCACGGACACAGAGGACAATCACGGCACTGTTTTGAGAAGGAACGAAGCGCATGTACGGAAAACCGAACTTTCGGAAACGCTCAGGCGCTTCACAGGGGATATCATGCAGACGCCGCCCATGTATTCGGCCGTGAGGCAGTCGGGGAGGAAGCTCTACGAAATAGCGCGAAGCGGCGGGAAAGCGCAGGCGGCGCCCCGGCAGACAACAATATATAGAGCGCGGCTTGTAAGAAAAACTTCAGAAAGCAGCTGGCTCATAAAAATAAAGTGCTCCAAAGGGACATATATCCGCACGCTTTGCAGCGACATAGGAGATTCTCTCGGCTGCGGGGCGCACATGTCCCTTCTGATACGCACTGCGAGCGGGCCCTTTTTGCTGGAAGAAGCATACACTCTGGAAGAATTGCGCTCGCTTCATGAAAGCGGCTGCATAAGCAAAGCCGTCATCCCCATGGATCTGCCGCTCACAGAGATGGGGGAAGCGGTATTGCCCCCTTCCTGCCGGGAAGACATCACAAGCGGCAGGCAGATCGCCTGGGGCGGCCCGGCGGAAGATGGGCTGCTCAAAGTTTACTGCGGGCAGGAATTCATAGGGATAGGGAAGGCCGGAGCGGGCGTGCTACGGATAAAAACACTTTTGATTTGATACAGGATCGGCTATGATGATAATCAGTATGCACGAAGCGGAAAAATTAAAAAATGAAGCTGTCGCCGTCGCGATAGGCATGTTTGACGGCGTGCACCTGGGACACCGGAAGCTGATGGATGTATTGAAGCAGTCGGCGCAGAAAAGCGGCTGCAAAACATTAGTATATACCTTTATCAACCACCCCGAAGAGATCCTTTTCAACCAGCCACCGAAGTACATAGACACTCTGGAAGAAAAGGCAGCCAAGCTTGAAACGCTTGGCATCGAATATCTGGCAGCCGTCGTTTTTACGCGGGAGATGGCGGCCATGCCGCCCCGGGAATTCATCCTGTCCCTGCTCCGTGCGTTCAGAGTGAAGCATATAGTGGCAGGGTACGATTTCCGTTTCGGGGATGGGGGCAGAGGGCACGCCGGAGACCTTGAGATTTTCGGCTCCGAGATGGGCTTCGATTCGCACATCGTTCCTGCAGTAGTTTCGGATGGAAAGATTATCAGTTCAAGCAGGATAAGGGAGCTCATCGCAGGCGGCCATATGGAAGAGGCCAATGATATACTCGGGTGGAAATACGCTATCACCGGAAGCATCAGCCAGGGGAAAAGGATCGGCTCTGAGATGGGCTTTCCCACTGCCAACTTAGAGTTTGAAGCATCAAAAATCCTGCCGGCATCGGGCGTATATTTTTCAGCTGCGGAGCTGGATGAAAAAATCTTTCCCGCCATCACCAATATCGGCGTCAACCCCACGGTCAGCGCCGATGGCAAAGTCGGAATCGAATCGCATATCATAGGCTACAGCGGGGATATTTACGGGAAGAGGATAAAGCTCTATTTCCTGAAAAAGCACCGCAATGAAA
This sequence comes from Bacillota bacterium, assembly GCA_030691525.1. GTDB lineage: Bacteria > Bacillota > Clostridia > Christensenellales > JAEXRW01 > JAUYED01. Next base: position 14,671 of record JAUYED010000045.1, read on the forward strand.
GAAAGTTTGACAATAGGGATGAGCTTGCCCGGCAGATCGCCCGCGATGTGAAAAAAGCGATGGATTATTTCATGAAAGCCGATGCATCCGGAATAAAACAAGCCGGTGTTTACAAAGTATAGCCAACGTGCTAAAATTCTTATCATGAGTGTTGAACCGCTTGCAGCGTCTTGGCGCATCTCCGGCGCATCACGCTGCTTGCTGGCGATTAAACAAGGAGGACCAAAATGGAGAAAGCTAAAAAAACCGAGATAATATCCGTCCACAAGATGCATGATGGGGACACGGGCTCTCCCGAAGTGCAGGTCGCGCTGCTGACCGAGAGGATCAACCACCTCAACGACCATCTGCAGCTCCATATCAAAGACCATCATTCGAGAAGGGGGCTTCTGAAAATGGTCGGCCAGCGCAGGCGGATGCTGAACTACCTCAAAGAAAAGGATATCGAGAGATACAGGAAACTGGTCGCAAGCCTGAATCTACGAAAATGACAGCGTACACAGAGAGCGGGGAACCGCTCTATTTATTGCTGTATACCTAGATTCAACGTCAACAAATTGAAAACAACCCTCTCACGCTTCAAACATAAGGATTTCCATTAAATTCAGCTTTCACCCATTGGGTGAAAGAAAAAGCGGATAAATTCGTTTCATTATCTGCCACCTAACCCTCAATATGTTAAAATAGAGGTAGGTAAAAGTAGCGAAAAGGGGTCTAAATAATGGTCAACAAAATTGATTTCAAAGCTAAAAATCTAACATCAAATGCAGGGATATTTCTTCTGTTTGAAAACGCTAAAAGCAATGGGATTTTTGAACTCATCGAAAATGACCTTGTGTTTGATAATGAATCCACGAATAAAATCAAAATGAATCATATAAAGACGATGCTCTGCGGGCACTTTATTGGTATTGATAAATTAGAGCGGTTAAAGCTGCTTCAAAATGATCCGTTGATTGCGGAGTATGATATTAGGGTAAAAGAACCTGAAACAGTATCAAGATATTTAGGAAACTTCAGCTACAAGACAACTCAGATGTTCAGAGACATCAATTTCAAAGTCTTCAGAAAGCTACTTTTTAAGAGCAAGTTAAC
>JAUYED010000059.1 GCA_030691525.1 Bacillota bacterium
GAACCCTCGCGCCGGTTTTGGCCAGCCTACTCCCTTAGCAGGGGAGCCCCTTCGGCCGTACTTGGGTACTTCTCCATTAATAATTTTTAACCGTCAGCATGAAATAATACCGCCTTTCATGCCGGTACAAGGCAGAAAAAATGGCGGAGAGAGAGGGATTCGAACCCCCGGTGCGCAAAACGCATCACCGGTTTTCAAGACCGGCTCCATAAACCGCTCGGACATCTCTCCTTGATCTGGCACGGCCTTCTCCCTGGTGAGCTTAGTCAGTATATCAAATGGGTATTTGCGTGTCAAGAACGGGCGTTTCTATGAAATATCAACCGATTTTGGGGGTTCCCATATAGGATGTAAGTGCATCGGGGACGATGATTCCGCCGTCTTCCGTCTGATAATTTTCCATGATGGCGGCAAGCGTCCTGCCGACGGCAAGGCCCGAGCCGTTCAGCGTATGGACAAACTTCGGTTTGTCGCCTATCTTCATGCGGTACTTTATATCCGCTCTTCTGGCCTGGTAATCTTCGAAATTCGTACAGGAGCTTATTTCCACATAGCTGCCGTAGCTTGGCATCCAGACCTCCAGATCATAGGTTTTGGCAGCGCAGAATCCCAGATCCCCTGCGCAAAGCACCACGATGCGGTAGGGAAGCCCCAGGAGCTGCAGCACTCTTTCGGCATCGCCGGTCAGTTTTTCGAGCTCCTCATATGATTTTTCGGGAAGGGTAAACTTGACCAGCTCCACCTTGTCAAACTGATGGTTCCGTATCAATCCCCGCGTGTCCCTGCCCGCGCTGCCCGCTTCAGACCTGAAGCACGCGCTGTATGCGCAAAAAGATAATGTAAGCTCGTTTCCGTCTATGATGCATTCGCGGTACATATTAGTGACGGGAACTTCGGCAGTGGGGATGAGATAATATTCCGTATCTGCCACCTTGAAGGCGTCTTCCTCGAATTTTGGCAGCTGTCCAGTGCCGAACATCGCTTTACGGTTGACAAGATACGGGGGCAGTACCTCCGTATAGCCGTTTTGCGCATGCGTATCCATGAAAAAATTGATGATGGCACGCTCCAGCCGTGCGCCCAGGCCCTTGTGGAAAGCAAACCTTGCGCCTGCGACCTTCGCGCCCGATGCAAAGTCCAGAGTACCGAGTAACTCGCCAAGCTCCCAGTGGGGCTTGGGTGTGAACAAAAAAGCTCTGGGGGAACCCCAGGAACGGATCATGGCGTTGTCTTTGGGGGATTCTCCGTCAGGCACGCTCCCGTGCGGCGTATTCGGGATATTCAGAAGCTCCTTTTCAAGGGCTTCCTCTGCTGCTCGCACTCTATCATCCAGTTCTGCGATTTTGCCCGATACCTCTCTCATTCTGGAAAGCAGTCTATCGGCCTCATCCTTTTTCCCTTCCTTTTGGAGGCGGGGCATGCGCGAAGAACCCTCATTCCTTTCGGCTTTGAGCACTTCTACCTCCATCAGCAGTTTGCGCCGGGCCTCGTCGGCTTCCAGCACTTTTTGCAGCGAGATGCCAGTTCCTCTCCTGTTCAGCGCCTGCTGAACATTCTCGCAATCGGCGCGTATCCTTTTGATATCCAGCATAATGGTCTCCTCTTTTCGATGAGAATATCAGATAGGGCGGTATCACATTCTCTCAGGCGCCGCGATGCCAAGGAGCCCCAGCCCGAGGGCAATGACGTGGCGCGTGCAGTCCGTCAGCATCAGGCGCGCGTTGCGAAGCGATATATCCTCTTCGAGGATCCGGTGGTCATAATAGAATCTATTAAAGGACTGCGCCAGGTCTACTATAAGGCGTGCGATAAGAGAGGGTTCGTTGCGTCTGCAGGCCTCTTTGACTGTCGCGGGAAAAGCGGCGATATTCTGGACCACTTCCTGCGCGTCATCATCGCAAAGCAGAGAATAATCTATTTTTCCCTGCACCCCGCCACCGGACTTTCGCATCACAGAGCAGCTGCGCGCATGAGTATATTGCACATAGGGCGCCGTTTCGCCGTCGAAATTCAGGGCGCGGTCGTACGAAAAGACGATGTCTTTTATCCTGTTGTTTATAAGCGCGCCGAAAACCACCGCACCTACACCCACCATACGGGCTGCGCCGTCTTTATCCTCTAGATCAGGGCTCTTCTCTTCTATGATAGAACGGGCTTTCCCCACCGAGCTTTTCAGAACCTCTTCGAGCAGCACCACACGGCCTTTTCTCGTGGAAAGCGTCCCTTCCTCCATGCTTACCATACCAAAGGCCACGTGCTCCAAGTCTTTATACCAGCTGTACCCCATCTTTTCCACCACGCGGAACCATTGCTTGAAGTGCAGGTTTTGCTGATAGGCCACCACGTAGAGGCACTTATCAAAATCGTATGATTTCTTCCTGTATATAGCGGCGGCTATATCCCTTGTCGCATACAGTGTCGCACCGTCAGATTTGACTATCATGCAGGGTGGCAGGCCGTACTCGTCAAGGTTGACCACGAAAGCGCCATCGGATTCCTCAAGCAGCTCTTTGGCGCGAAGCTCTTCGATGACGGCTGCCGTTTTGTCGTTGTAAAAGCTTTCGCCTGCGCAGGAATCGAAGCGGATGTCCAGCATGTCATAAACATGTTGGACATCGCGCATGGTCAGTTCCTTGAAAAAATTGAATATCGAAAGCGCTTCCTCATCCCCGTCCTCTATCTTTTTGAACCAAACCCGTGCCTCGTCTTCAAGGGAAGGGTCTTTTTCGGCTTCGTCGTGAAATTTCACGTAGAGCCGGAGCATTTCCGATACGGTGCCGGCTTCGATGCGCTCCCTGTCCCCCCATCTCTTAAAAGCAACGATCAGTTTGCCAAACTGTGTTCCCCAGTCTCCCAGATGGTTTATGCCGATACACCGGTAGCCAAGGTGAGAGTAAAGCTTATATAATGCGTTTCCGATCACAGTAGTGGAAAGATGCCCGATATGGAACGGCTTTGCGATATTTATCGAGGAATAGTCTATGCAGATGGTCTTGCCGCGGCCTTCTTCTGAACCGCCGTATGCCTGTCCTTCGCGCATAACCCTTTCAAGCGTGTTTTTTGCAAAGAGCGATTTATCAATAAAAAAATTGAGGTATCCGCCCGCCGCTTCCATACGGGATACAAAACCAGGCGGAATGACCTTTTCCGTCAATTCTTTGGAGATGAGCGGGGGGGCTTTCTTCAGCCGGGACGCCAGTTTGAAGCAGGGCAGGGCATAGTCGCCCATTTCCCTGTTCGGCGGCTTTTCCATCATCGCCGCGATATCCTCTGCATCCATGCTCAGTGCTTCGCTTACCGCATGGGAGATCCCGTGCAAAAAATCCATAGTTTTCTCCAACGGCTATCCTATAATTTCCTCAATAATATATCATACCTGGACTTATCCGCGCAATGTGAGAGCATAAGCGCCATCATATGCCGGACTTGCTTTTTGCGTGATATGATACAGAATAATACCCGCAGAATAGGTTTATAGGAGTAAAATAAATGAAAAGATCCGCTGGATAAGATTGCTGTTTCCCTGCCTTTTTGATCGCTGCTTTGGTGCTTTTTATATTGACGCTGAATAAATAAGGAACCGTCCCAAATCTTTAAAACGGTGCCGTTGCAAAAACGATATGGAATACGAACTGGTCAGCAATGATAAGCCCGCCCAGGACGAAAACGTACAGGGAAAAGCCCCAGAACCTGCGCTTTTCCAGGAGCTTCAGCATCCCTTTTATCGCTATGAAGCCGAATACCGCCGCAAACGCCGCACCGAGGACCATCAACCCCACGGAAAGACCGGTTGCGTCCTGAGGCATATCTTTAATATCGAGTATGCCTTTGATTATTGCGCCGAGTATTGCAGGTATGGACATAAGGAAGGCGTATTTTGCCGCTGCCACCTTATCCAGCCGCCGCCATATGCCCCCCGTTATGGCAGAGCCCGAACGGGATACGCCCGGAAGTACGGCCACCGCCTGCATGACGCCCATGACGAGCGAGTCCAGCCAGGATATAGATTTCAGCGGCCTGTTTGCCCGTTTTCCTACGGCATCAGCCGTCAGCAGGAATATGCCTGTGAGTATGAATGAGAAGCCAAGGTAATCGCCCTCAAAAGCCGAGCCGATGAATTTCCCCGCAAAAACAGAAAAAAGCACGATGGGAACGGTGGCCAGGAGCAGAAGCCCCATTTTCTTGGAAAACGGGTGGCGTATCAGCTCCCATATTTCCTTATAAAATACCGCGATGACCGCTATAAGCGTACCGGCATGGAGGACGATGTCAAACAACAGGTTGTTGCCGGTGGCCTGAAACACCTTTTCCAGGAGCACTAAATGGCCTGAACTGGAAACGGGCAAGAACTCTGTCAGCCCCTGGATGATGCCCAGCGCGATCACTTCTACCCACGTCAATCGAAGACACCCCCGCTTTTGCTGAAAATAAAAAATCTTCTTGTATTGTGTCTATTATATCAATGGCAGGAACACTTGCAAATATTTCTTTCGTTTTATTATAATAACTATGCGCTATACATTGACCTCAATTGGTATTTGACGCAGCACTAAAGGAGCAATATTCTATGAGACTGGGAGTAGTCGGCCTGCCGAATGTGGGCAAAAGTACGCTTTTCAACGCAATAACCCGCGCAGGGGCGCAGGTGGCCAATTATCCCTTCTGCACGATAGAGCCCAATGTCGGGGTCGTACCCGTGCCTGACCAGCGGCTGGCTGAACTGGCCAAAATGCATTCTCCCGAAAAGGTAACGCCCGCCGTGGTGGAGTTTGTAGATATTGCAGGGCTGGTAAGGGGGGCAAGCCGGGGCGAAGGGCTCGGGAACAAGTTTCTTTCCCATATCCGTGAGGTGGACGCCATAGTCCATGTGGTACGCTGCTTCGAGGATGTAAACGTGGCGCACATCGAGGGCAGCATCCATCCGATCCGGGATATAGAGACAGTCAACCTTGAGCTTATCTTTACAGATATAGATACCGTGGAGAAGCGCCTCGATAAAGCAAAGAAAATGCAAAAAAGCGGGGAAAAGCGGTTTCTTACCGAGGCCGCCCTGTGCGAAAAGCTCCTTCCTCATCTCGAAAAGGGGCTGCCCGCCCGAAGCGCGCAAATTGATCTCGAACAAAAGGAGATGCTTGAAGGGTTTTTTCTTCTGACCGCAAAGCCCGTCATCTATGCTGCCAACATCTCCGAATCAGACATGGGGAAACCCGATGACGAAATTCCCTATGTCCGAGAGCTGAAAGAGCTGGCCTCCAGGGAAGGCGCACAGGCGCTCGTCATCTGTGCCAAAGCTGAGGAGGAACTCGCGGAGCTGGACGACGAAGAGCGGATAGAATTCCTTCGCGAGCTTGGTGTTTCCGAGTCGGGGCTGGACCGCCTTGTCAAAGCAGGGTACAAGCTGCTGGGGCTTATCAGCTTTCTCACCGCAGGCCCCAAGGAAGTGCGGGCCTGGACAGTGGTGCAGGGCACCCGTGCGCCGCAGGCGGCTGGGAAGATCCACAGCGACTTTGAGCGCGGTTTCATCCGGGCAGAGGTGGTACACTTTGATGTGCTCAAGGCATGTGGTTCCATGCAGGCGTGCAGGGACAAAGGGTTAGTGCGGAGCGAAGGCAGGGATTATGTCATAAAAGACGGAGATGTGGTGCTTTTCCGTTTCAATGTATGATTAATATTGGATTAATATTGCGCTTCCTATACTTTCGTGTATAATGTGAGTTGATGAGTTGATTTTATCTTTTCGGCAAGGGTTTTTGTTAAAAGCCCTTCTGGTACGGTGAACGAAAAAGCCGTGCCTAAACGATAACGGCCCCGAGAAATCGGGGCTGCTTCTTTTTATATTGTGAGGGGGGCTTCTTATCATGAATGGGAAAGGGGCAAGCCCCCTTCCCAACCTTCCCCCGTCTTGCCCCGCTTGCACTTCGTGCGGCCAGCGGGGCGCTTCTTTTCATCTCGAAACTACTTTCTACTGACATTTGACGCACATGTCGTCAAATGTCATCTGGCTTAATAATCCCGTAATTATTTGCTTTACGTAAAGGAGTGCTATCTGGCGTACACGCCAGATAGCACGGATTAAATAAGAATGTTAGTTTAATAGTAAATCGCGCGGTTATTCTAACTATTTCCCTTATTCCTGCACTGTTTCCGCAGTTTCCACAATTTCTCCTGTATCTTCTTCCGCTGTTTCCTTACTAACCTTCGCCACGCATACTACTCGCGTTTCTTCAGCCACGCGCATCACACGTACGCCCTGCGTGTTCCTGCCGATGGAGCTTATCTCGGAAACGTCCATGCGTATGACCGTTCCTTCATCATTTATAAGGATGATGTCGTCCTCGCTGCTTATCATTTTTAACCCCGAGAGCGGGCCGGTTTTATCGGTCGCGTTGAGCGTCAGCACGCCCTTGCCATCCCTGTGCTGCACAGGGTACTCTTCGGTCGGGGTGCGCTTCCCGTACCCGTTCTCGCTTATGACCAGTACGTGCGTGCCCGCCGAGAGGACATCCATATCCACCGCGATATCCCCTTTGCCCAGCCGGATGCCGTGTACACCCATGGCTGTACGGCCCATCGGGCGTATCTCGCCTTCGGGAAAGACGATGGACATGCCGTTTCTGCTCCCGATGATGATCTTTTCGTGCCCGCCCGTCAGCCGCACAGAAATCAGCTCATCCCCTTCGCGAAGCTCTATGGCAATGAGTCCCGACCGGCGGATATTGGTAAAGTCCCCAAGCTGCGTCTTTTTTACCATGCCGTTTTTTGTGGCCATGGTCAAAAACTTGCCCGCCTCGTCCGCCGGGAATGCAGCGGTGACTTTTTCTCCCCCCTGCAACTGGAGCAGGTTGACTATCGCCATGCCTTTGGCCTGTCTGCCGGCTTCGGGTATCTCGTAGCATTTCAGGCGGAATACGCGCCCTAAGTTGGTAAAAAAGAGGATATATGCGTGCGTTGATGCAATGAAGATATTCTCAACAAAGTCTGCTTCCCGCGTCGTCAGTCCGGTGACGCCCCTTCCGCCCCGCCTCTGGCTGCGGTAGGTGCTCGAAGGAAGCCGCTTGATATAGCCGAAGTGCGTAAGTGTAACAGCCATCTCCTCTTCCTGTATAATATCATCTAAGTCTATCTCGTCGTCCAGTATCATGCTGATCTCGGTGCGGCGCTTATCCGCGTATTTCCGCTTGATCTCAAGCATCTCTTCACGGATGATAGAGAAAAGGAGCGCCTCGTTCTCAAGTACACGTGTAAGGTAGGCGATGGTTTCCTGAAGCTGCCTGCATTCCTCCTGTATCTTCTCGCGTTCAAGCCCTGTCAGGCGCTGCAGGCGCATATCCAGTATGGCCTGTGCCTGCTTCTCCGAAAGCCCGAAGCGTTCCATCAGGCCAGCTTTGGCGGTCAGCACATCGCGAGAGGCCTTGATGAGCGCGACGACTTCATCAATATTGTCCAACGCGATGATAAGCCCTTCGAGGATGTGCGCGCGGGCTTTGGCCTTTTCAAGCTCAAAACGCGTGCGCCGCGTCACCACGTCTTTCTGGTGCTGTATATAGTGGTAAAGAATCTGCTTGAGGTCAAGCACCTTGGGCTCGCCGTTCACCAGGGCGATCATGATGACGCCGAAGGTTTCCTGCATCTGCGTATGCTTGTAGAGGTAGTTTAAGACTATATTGGCGTTGATGTCCTTTTTCAGCTCGATGACTACCCGCATCCCCGTCCTGTCCGATTCATCCCGGAGGTCGGATATCCCCTCCAGCTTCTTATCATGGACGAGATCTGCGATCTTTTCTACAAGACGGGCTTTATTGACCTGGTAGGGTAACTCGGAGACTATTATCCTTGAACGGTTGGCGGCAAATTGCTCTATTTCCGCTTTGGCGCGCACTACGATGCGCCCCCTGCCGGTGCGATAGGCCTCGCGTATCCCCGACATACCGGCAATGATGCCGCCGGTGGGGAAGTCTGGCCCAGGCAGCTTTTCCATGAGCGCGTCCATGTCCGCCTCAGGGTCATCAATGAGAAGCACGCACGCGTCTATGGCTTCGCCAAGGTTGTGCGGCGGGATATTGGTCGCCATCCCCACCGCTATGCCGCCCGAGCCGTTGACCAGCAGGTTGGGGAAGCGGGAAGGCATGACGGCGGGCTGCATCAGGGTATTGTCGAAGTTGGGGTAATAATCCACCGTTTCCTTTTCGATATCCGCAAGCATTTCCATGGAGAGCTTTGAAAGCCGGGCTTCGGTGTAGCGCATGGCGGCGGCGCTGTCCCCGTCCACCGAACCGAAATTGCCGTGCCCGTCCACCAGCATGCAGCGGATGGAGAAATTCTGAGCCATCCTTACCATGCTTTCATACACTGCGCTGTCCCCGTGCGGATGGTATTTGCCCAGGACGTCGCCTACGATGCGGGCGCATTTCCTGAAGGGTTTGTCAGGCGAAAACCCCAGTTCATGCATCGAATAGAGTATGCGCCTGTGCACGGGCTTCAGGCCGTCCCGGACATCAGGAAGGGCACGGTTGATGATTACCGCCATGGCATATGATATGAAGGAGGTTTTCATCTCCTCCTCTATATCTACCGGCAGCAGTTTTTTTCCTATAGCACTATCCAATTCGCATCCACCTCAGAAATAAAAATCAGAAAATAAATATGTCTATCAGACGTCAAGATTGATAACGAGCTTTGCGTTTTTCTCTATGAATTCCCTTCTCGGTTCTACATTGTCTCCCATCAGCACAGTGAATGTCTCGTCCGCAGTGATCGCATCATCCAGCGTTACCTTCAATAGTGTCCTCGTTTGGGGGTTCATCGTAGTCTCCCAGAGCTGTTCGGGGTTCATCTCGCCAAGTCCTTTGTATCTTTGGACTTCCGCTCCTTCGCCGAATTCTTTCAATCTTGCCTCAAGCTCCTGATCCGAATAGGCATAATATACCACCTTGCCCTTTTCCACCTTATACAGAGGCGGCTGGGCGATATAGACATGTCCATAATCTATGAGGGGACGCATGTAACGGTAGAAAAAGGTAAGCATCAGTATTCGAATATGGCTTCCGTCTACATCCGCATCCGTCATGCATATGATGCGGTCATAGCGCAGCTTTTCCATGTCAAATTCTTCGTATATGCCCGCCCCGAATGCCGTGATCATGGACCTGATTTCATTATTGGCAAGGATTTTGTCTAATCGGGCTTTTTCCACGTTCAGGATCTTCCCGCGAAGGGGAAGTATCGCCTGAAAACGCCTGTCCCGCCCCTGCTTGGCGCTGCCGCCTGCGCTGTCGCCCTCAACGATGAATATCTCGCACAGCTTGGGGTCCTTTTCGCTGCAGTCCGCCAGCTTGCCGGGAAGCGACGTGCTCTCAAGGACGCTCTTCCTGCGTGTAAGCTCCCGGGCTTTTCTTGCCGCATCCCTCGCCCGTGCAGCCACGAGGCATTTTTCTATGATCATGCGTGCGCTTGACGGGTTCTCGCCAAGGTATGTTTCCAGCCCCTCAGACAGTGCGTTTTCCACCATCGGCCGTATTTCGCTGTTGCCAAGCTTGGTCTTTGTCTGCCCCTCGAATTGCGGCTCCATCAGCTTGACACTGATGATGGCCGTAAGCCCCTCGCGTATGTCCTCTCCTGAAAGGTTGGGCTCGCCCTGCTTCAATATGCCGTATTTCCTTGCATAGTCGTTGATCACCCGCGTCAATGCGTTCTTGAACCCTAAAAGGTGGCTGCCGCCTTCATTAGTGGGGATGTTGTTGGCATAGGTAAAGATATTTTCTAAATAGGAGTCGTTGTACTGCATGGCTATTTCGATGACTGTAGTATCTTTTTCAGTGTAGATATAAATGGGCTCCTCATGCAGCACGCCCTTGTTTTTATTAAGGTGCTGGACGAATGAAAGTATCCCGCCCTTATAACAGAAGGATTTGGACTTTCCGTCCTGGCGCTCGTCCGTAATGAAGATATTGATGCCCTTATTCAGGAAAGCCAGCTCCCTCAGGCGGCTGGCCATCAGATCAAAGCTGAATATGGTATCTTCAAATATTTCAGGGTCGGGCTTGAATGAGATGCTGGTGCCGCATTTTTCTGTCGGGCCAACCTCCTCCACACCTGTAACAGGGATGCCACGCTCATACCTCTGGACGTATTCCTTATCTCCGCGCCAGACCCGTGCTTCGAGCCAGATCGAAAGCGCGTTGACCACGGAAAGACCTACTCCGTGCAACCCGCCGGATACCTTATAGCCCCCTCCGCCGAATTTGCCTCCTGCATGGAGCATCGTAAGCGCAACTTCGAGGGTGGATTTGCCCACCTTCGGGTGAGGGCCTACGGGTATGCCGCGGCCGTTATCCACGACGGTCACGGACTCGTCCTCCCTGATGAATACTTCAATGCTGTCGCAAACGTTCGCCATCGCTTCGTCTATACTGTTGTCAACGATTTCAGTTACTAAGTGGTGCAGCCCGCGCAGATCAGTGGAACCGACGTACATGCTGGGTCTTTTGCGCACCGCTTCAAGGTCTTCAAGTACCTGTATCTGGTTTTCGTCATAACCATCCTGGATTGGCTGATGATCGTTGCTCATTCCATAGCCGCCTTTATATAAATTTAAACCCTTATAAGGATTATTTCCAAATTCATGCCATTAAAGCAGACAATTCTTTTCGTCCCGCCTGCAAAAACGAAATGCCATTGATTGCTTGTATTGCTTTGCTCTTTCTGTTTAGACGCCAGCATCGTGGCGCCGGCTCCTTCGAAGAAGCGTGATAGAGGATATGGGGGAAAAATAGATCTTTTCTGCTCCGTTTTTCTTCGTAATGATGCAAGACTTCGGTTCTCCGCTTGAGATGTAATCAATATTTTTTCTCTCTTTATCCTTTTGGATATACCTATCCATTTCCTTTGCAATATCCCGATCTTCAAAATTGAGGATCGCAACGATCTCTTTCATGGGGATTATGATATCCCCTCCTAGATGCAGAATCATTTCATATACCTCTTATTCTATAAGTTACATCTATATTGTACTATATTCCAGAAGGAATTAAAACAAATTAGCGGATAAAAAATGCATTTTGCGTTCGAGAAAGGAGCTTTTATATTAAATTTCTTTAAATTCGCCGTCTTGGACGCGGTAAGCAAAGGGGTTTGCCTTCCTAAGAACACTCGGCGTACTCTCAGAAGCACATGTCAGAAAGGACTGCACGCCGTCAAAGTTCTCCGCAAGCGATTTTTGACGCTTTTCATCAAGCTCGGAAAGTACATCGTCCAGCAGGAAAACCGGTGGCTCGCCAAGTACTTTGGTCGCATGGTGAAGCTGGGCGACTTTGAGCGACAATGCAGCGGTGCGCTGTTGTCCTTGAGACCCGAAAATTCGTATATCCATATCGTTCAATAAAACAAAGAAATCGTCTCTGTGCGGCCCGATGCATGTAGCCCCGTGTGAAAGGTCTTCTCGCCTGCTTTCATTCAGGGCCCGAAGAAACCCTTTCTCTCCTTCCAGCAAGGCAGTCTGCGGTTGATAGGAGCAACTAAGTCTTTCACCGCCGGATATATCGGCGTGGACCGACTTGGCTTCTTCGAAAACTGCTTCGCAGTACGCTGTTCTGAAGGAAACGATTTTTATGCCATGCTTGACGAGCTGTTCGTCCCAGGCATCAATAGAGTGAAATAGGGCTGGGTTGTCCTGACACTGCCGTATCAGGCTGTTGCGCTGGGCAAGCGCACGCTCGTATTGCACCAGAGCACTGAAATACCCCGGGTAGAGCTGGCATAGTTCTATATCCATAAAGCGCCTTCGCAGAGACGGTCCTTCTTTAACAAGTTTCAAGTCGTCAGGTGAAAATATGGTGCAGACGATCACGCCGAGAAGTTCGGACATTTTCGCTATAGAAGATCCTGAAACTTCGATGTGCTTTTTCCCTTCGCGGGGAATAAATACGCAGACTTCCCTGGGGCCGGAGCGGGATTCGCATGCCGAGTAGACCCGCGCATATTCGCTGTCAAAACCGATGAGTTCCCTGTCCTTCGCACCGCGGTACGATTTGCCGATGCAGCAAAGGCACGCCGCCTCAAGAAAATTGGTCTTGCCCTGGGCATTTCCGCCGCAAAACACGTTGAGACTGTTAGAAAGGCGCACGCTGGCCTTTTTTATATTCCGGTAGTTTTCTACCAACAGATTATTAAATCGCAATTATTATGCCTCCGGGGTGGCCATATAATAAAAGACAGCTTTCAGCCGTTTTTTTGATTATAACATACTTTTGCTTCATCGTTTCCTCTTATATCATTCTAAGGTTTGACTCGAAAGCAAATGAAATACATCGCGCCACGCTTTCGAGTTTGTACATCCTGTTGCGTGTGCGTAAAAATAACGAAAGAAACGTAAAAGCAGCCCTTTTTTCGGGCTGCTCATTTGCAACGTGCTATGCTTCACGCACCAAAGACGCGCACTGGAAGGATGAGGTACAGGAAGCGTTCTCCTTCAACCGGCCGAACGACGCAGGGGCTGATGTTCGTATTAAAGTTGAGCATTATCTGCTCATCATCAAGGTTCCTGAGAACGTCAACAAAATATTTTGCGTTGAAGGCGATATCCAGCTGTTTGCCCTCCATCTTTGCTTCTATCTCCTCGTATGCTGTACCGATTTCAGAATTCGAAGTTATGATGAACTTGTTTTCCTGAACGCTGATCTTTATCAGGTTATTTCCTTCACGGGCAAGCAGGGAAGCGCGCTCTATCCCTTCGAGCAGCTCCAGAGTTGAAACCGTTGCCGTTGTCGTATGTTCCTGAGGCAGGATCTGGCGGTACTTTATGAAATCGCCTTCAAGGAGGCGTGTTGCTATCCGCGTATACCCCAGATCTATCAGCGCTTGGTTGCTTCCCGTATAGATGCTGATCATGCTGTCCTCGTCGCTCAATATCTTGGCGGCCTCGCTCAAAGTCCTCCCCGGTACGACAAATCTATTGCTGTTATGCTTCCGGTGGAGTTTTTCTCTCCTGAGCGCCAGGCGGTATCCATCAAGAGCGACCATATTGATATCATCGTCTTCTACTTCGATCAGCGCACCTGTAAGTATGGGCTTTGATTCATCGGCTGCTACTGAAAAAACGGCCTGACGGATCATATTTTTCAACCTGCATTGGCTTATCTCAACAGCTCCGGCCTCTGGTATGACAGGCATATGCGGAAACTCAGAGGCGCTCATCCCCTGAAGAGTGGGACGCGAATGCCCACAGGTGATCTTAACAGTCCTTTCACTGTCACACTCAACCTCTACCCTTCCCTCCGGAAATCTCCTGACCATTTCAGAGAACACTCTGCCTGGAAGCACGACAGACCCCTCGGCCTCCACCAAGGCAGGGATATGGCTCTCGATGCTGAGAGCAAGGTCTGAGCATTTCAACCGCAGCATATCACTTATCGTTTCTACGAAAACTCCTTCAAGTACTGGGATGGTCCCTCTTGAAGGGATAGCTTTCTGTACGATGTTTATGCCGGTAAGAAGATCTTTTTTTTCGCAGGAAAAGCGCATGGAGTTTATTCCTCCGTAAAGTAGATAGTAATAAAGTAGAAGAAGTAGTAGTTACTGTGGAGTTTGTGGAAAACCTGCTGTAATACCCATGGAAGAAGAATTCTGCTTGTTGAAACAATAGTGGAAAAAAAGCGTATCTTCTTACCAAGCTTTGAGGTATAAAGAGCATGTTTTCTGCAAAACCATGAGTATATTATATAATAAAATATTCATTTTTCAAATAGAGTTATTTTTTGGTACTAATCGTTAATTTTTTTCCTTATATCCTCTATGATCGTTTTGACTTCGCTGTTGACTTTTATATCTTGACCGATCTTTTCACACGCATGCATGACGGTCGTATGGTCTCTACCGCCGAAAAAACTGCCTATCTTCGGCAGCGACATGCCGGTTTCTCTAAGAAGGTACATGGCGACCTGGCGTGGGAAAACTATATCGCGGCTCCGCCTTTGCGAAATGAGGTCCTCATGTTTTATATTGAAAACATTACAGACTGCTTCCCGGATATCATGAGGCGTTACCTGTTTCTGCTTTTGCTCCGGATAAAGATCCTTCATGGCTTCTTTAGCCATATCAAGCGTGATACGCCGCCCCATAAGCACTCCATACTGCTTGACTCGCAAGAGCGAACCTTCAAGTTTTCGGATATTGGATTCTACCCGCATAGCGATAAAATGCATTACATCGTTGTCAACGTCCAAGCCGTCAGTCTGTGCCTTTTTCCATAATATCGCTACGCGCGTCTCAAAATCGGGCGGCTGAACATCTACGATAAGCCCCCATTCAAAACGTGAACGAAGGCGCTCTTCAATCGAAGGGATTTCATCGGGCTGCTTATCACTTGAAAGGACGAGCTGCTTTTCTTCGCCGTGGAGCGCATTGAATGTGTGGAAAAATTCCTCCTGAATCCTGCCCTTTTCAGCAAGGAAATGGATATCGTCAACAAGAAGCACGTCAACGCTACGGTACCTGGCGCGGAATTCGGCATTTTTATTGGTGCTGATGGCGGTGATCATTTCATTGGTAAAGCGTTCAGCGGTAACATACATCACTTTTAACTGAGGATTCTGAAAAAGTATATAATTCCCGATAGCATGCATCAGATGAGTTTTTCCAAGACCGGTGCCCCCGTAGATAAAAAGGGGGTTATAACTTCTACCGGGGAATTCTGCCACAGCAAGACTGGCAGCATGAGCAAATTTGTTATTCTCGCCCACGACAAAATTTTCAAAGGAATATTTGGGGTTCAACGCATGGGGAAACTGCTCATGTTCCTGTATGCCATCTTCATTCTTGTTGCGAAGGTCGGTTTCATAGGTCGTGGTAAAATCCGCTTCACAATTGGGTGCGTAGGCTCTCAGCGCATCGTTTATCAAATCACGGTATCTGTTCTCGAGGGTGTTTTTTACAAAGTCGGTAGGCACTTCAAGAATAAGCCTTCCTGAATTCAATGAAATGGGTTTTATGGGCTTTATCCAAGTATTATAACTGATCTCAGTCAACTCCGAGCGAATATGAGATACTGCCCGCTCCCAAAGACCGCCTGCACTTTCCATTAAATCCATCCCCCAAAGAATGCTTACTTACCGGATCCGCTGCTCTTGATTAATAAGGGGCTTACAAAGCAGCCAATGCGCTTCCCCTTTATGCGGGGTTGAATATACACTCAAGATGCTTTTTATGTTTTCCACCGGTTTCAAACAGGATTTTGACCTGTTCTAACGCGTTCGGGACATAAGGGCACAGTTTATCCACAAAGTTATCCACAGCCTGTGTATTAAATGAACGCCTGTTTGCCTTTTTATACGCTGCTTGGGAATATACTTCCTGAAAAATTTGGCAGTGGTGTCCAAAAACCTATCGGTGGAAATCATAACCCTTCTTTAAGGGGGTGAATACATAATATCAAAACGCCTGTGTATAATCAATAATAAATATACCAAAAAGCAGGCAAAAAAATGTAAAATGTAATACTTGCTCAATTCGATTGACAGTGAAATAAAGATATAATATAATCATGGGGCATCGTTTTGGGGCGCTTCAGCCAAAGAGCGTGATAGGCATTTCCCGATGCATCAGCTTTGATGTGCATATATAGAACCGGAGGTATTGCCTGCTATGCTTCAAACATACCAGCCAAAGAAAAGGCAGAGAAAAAAAGTGCACGGTTTTCGTGCACGGATGAAGGCAGGGAGCGGACGCGAAGTTATCAGCCGCCGCCGAAGCAAGGGCAGAAAGGTATTATCAGCCTGATGGCCCCCACTATTTACGGGGGCTTTTTTGCCCCGCATCGTTAGGCGTTGAGCAATTGTGAAAAGCCCGTATACGCTTAAAAAAAACAAAGATTTTCTTTTTGTTTATAGCCGGGGAAGGTCAGTTTCGTGCCCGCTGATGTCGCTTGTATATGTAAAAAGCGGCGATAAGGAAACGCGAAACGGCTTCTCGGTAGGGAGAAAAACGGGAAAAAGCGTCGTGCGGAACCAGATCAAACGCAGGTTGCGCGAGGCATATAAAAAGATAAGACCCGATATCAGAACAGGGTATGATCTGGTATTTGTAGCAAAAGAGCCGCTTGCGCACTCCGATTACTGGCAGATAGAGGAAACCATGAGGTCTCTTCTTGTTAGGGTAGGGCTTTTGGGGCAGCCGGGTGATGATAAATGAAACGCATTTTCTTAGGGTTGGTTTGGTTTTACAGCCATGCGATTTCCCCGTATCTTGGCAGCAATTGCAGATATGTCCCCACTTGCTCGCAATACGCCTATAAAGCCATATCCAAATACGGCGCAGCCAAAGGCGGCTGGATGGCGGTAAGAAGGATATCGAGATGTCATCCGTTCCATGAAGGCGGGTACGACCCAGTTCCCTGAAAAGTATGAGAGGACTCTGCTTATATCACCAACAACAGGAGGAAAGAGCTATTGGGATTTCTTAGTGATAACTTTGTCTCGGTATTCTTCGTTAATGCGATGGAGTTTTTCAGAAACCTGATTGGCATCGCAGATCCCGCATGGAGCCTTGCGATAGCCATCATCATTTTTACCGTAATAATAAGGATCTTACTGCTGCCGCTTGATATATTTAATAGGAAACAGGCGGTCAAGTTATATTCCATTCAGGGGAAACTCTCGGGATTGAAAGAGCGGTACAAAGACCCGAGGGTACTTAACGAGAAAACCCGCGAACTGTATAAGAAGGCAAAATACAAGCCGCTAGCGGGCTGCCTGCCCATGCTGCTGCAGATGTTCATATTCTTTGCGTTCTTTGGTGCACTTGCAGCTATCGCCAATGCGGAGCAGATCGCAAAAGTATACGATCTAAACAATGCCGTCCAGACCGGCCAAAGCGCACACCTGCAGGGCTGGCTCTGGGTGCATAACTTCTGGCAGCCGGATTCGGGTCTGGCACAAGTTATGCCTGATATTAATGGATTAAAAGCGACAGTGACAGGATTGACCAACGCTTCGCAGGCAACAATAGATGCCCTGAAGAACAATATCCATAACTTTAATCCGGACGTACTCACAACCGTCCAATCAATTGCCAATACCACAGATGGAAGCAAATATTTACCCATCCTGCAGGCAGTTGCAAAAGAATACCCGGGAGTTGCCAATGGCTGGTTCATACTGCCTGTCGTTTCCGTAGTCATCATGGCCCTGCAGATCTGGCTTTCCGGTAAGCAAAACCCCGCTACGCAGGGAAAACAGAACAAGATAATGATGTTCATAATGCCGGCCATTTTCCTAATAGTCGGTGTTACCAGCAACTCGGCGTTTGCATTTTACTGGCTGGTATCCAGCATAATAGGGATCGCAGCATATTTGATCCTGGCAGCGGTCATAAAAATGAAAAAGCCTGAAGATGATGAAGAAGGTGTGCCGGTAGTTTTAACGGGTGGCAAAGCAGCGATAACGATGGCAAAGGGAGACTATAGTGTTTCCCACTCTGAAAGTTCTCCGGATGAGAAGATAACAAGAGGGGTTAATCCAGCAGGCGGAAAAAGGCGAAGGAAGAAAGGCAAGCGCGCCCATTAGAGACTTTTCCTTAGGCAAAGAGCAGTTGGGGCAAGAGGAGGATGGTTGGGAAAGGTGTGCAGTCCCTTTCCTGAAACAAGGAGGGATTACCTTGAGTAAATCCATTGAAGCGACGGGAAAAACCGTGGACGAGGCGATATTCAGCGGCTTGGATCTAATGGGTCTGAACATTGATGAGGTAGACATTGAAATACTTGATGAGGGCACCAAAGGGCTCTTTGGCATCGGATCGAGCAAGAGCAAGGTACGCCTCACTAAGCGTGAAGAAATGGAGTCCGCAGTAAAAGCCAAAGAATTTCTTTCAGGTGTCATTGAGAGAATGAGCATGGATGCGGAGATGGAGGCCTTTGAAGAAGAAGGGATACTGAAAATAAAAATGAAAGGCCAGCAGCTTGGCGTCCTGATCGGCAGGCGCGGCGAAACGCTCGATGCGCTCCAATATCTCACAAGTCTTGCAATCAACAGGGGCAGCGTGTATACGAGGGTGCAGCTGGATATTGGAAATTACCGGATGGGGCGGGAGGAGACGTTGCGGCGGCTTGCATGCCACCTTGCAGGCAAGGTTGCAAGAACTGGGGAAGAGGTGACCCTTGAACCCATGAATCCTTATGAAAGAAGGGTGCTTCACGCTGCACTGCAGGACCATCCGCAGGTCAAGACCTACAGTGACGGGGAAGAGCCCAATAGACGAGTTACTATTTCACTCTAGAACAAATAAGTAGTGCCCGTAAAGGCGGCATGATTTCTGCCGCGTTCACATAAGGCAGCCCCGTTGTTTTGATGGGGCTGCTTCGTTATATTTTTGTATATTAAATAGGCAGTGATCAAATAAGTTTGTCAGGGTGGATGTACGGACTTATAATATTAACTGGGATCTTAGATGATAATGGCGGAGGTCGGCATGATAAATGTATTGTGAGCGAAGCCGCCTGAGAAAGTCTATAAGCTGCAGGTATATTAGCAGTGTTTTTTGCCCGTGGATGCATATATCCTAGCGAGGCATGGAGGAATTGGAGCAGTAAAAGGTATGAACACGGATATTAACGATACAATCTGCGGGATTTCAACCCCGCCTGGCAAAAGCGGGATCGCTGTGATACGCATCAGTGGAAGCAGGGCGCATGAAATGCTGAAAGCAGTATTTTTGCCGGTATCCGAAGATGATCTAACGGAACGGATGCTTTGCTATGGCCATGTCAAAGACGGTATGGAGAAAATAGATGAGGCAATGGCCGTCATATTCTCTGCGCCGCATACCTATACCCGTGAGGACATGGCGGAGCTCC
>JAUYED010000072.1 GCA_030691525.1 Bacillota bacterium
ATAGTCAATGGCATGAAAATAAACGCGCTGCCATTGGGCACGGACATCAGCAAACCCATGTCGATGATAGAGCTGAACATAGAAGCCGTGCCTGAAGGACTTGCCCCAAAGGACGCGTACAAGCTCACACTGTATTTCATCAGCAAATCGGGCGGATATTTGGTGCCGGTGACGCGGCTGGTAGCCCAGAAGCCGGATGCCGAGATGGCCATCAGAGAGCTGCTGAAGGGCCCCATGAACACGGGCAGGCTGAGCGCGGTATTCCCCGAGGGCACGCGGCTCCTGGATGTGAAATGCGATACGGGGGACTATATACAGCTGAACTTCTCCAAAGAGTTTTCGGCTTTGAAGGATAACCCTGAAATGGAGAAGCTCGCATTGAAAGCGATAATGCTGACAGTAGGACAGTTTGAAGGCACAGAAAGCGTCATCATCAAAGTCGAGGGCAAGGAATATGTGCCGTCCAAAGGTCAGGAAGTAGTCACCACGTTTGTAAACGAATACGAATAGGGTAAAGCCCATATAGGAGGTACTTAGGATGGTCAGACCGGATGGAAGGAAGCCGGACGAGATGCGTAGCATCCGGATCACCCCGGGATTCATAAAGACGGCGGCAGGCAGCGCTTTGATCGAATTTGGCAATACGCGGGTGATATGCACAGCCATGATGGACGAGAAGGTCCCACCTTTCCTCAAGGACAGCGGAAGGGGATGGCTCACTGCCGAATATGCGATGCTGCCTGCCTCCACTCCGGAGCGCAAGGTGCGGGACGGCATCCGGCAGGACGGACGTTCCACGGAGATCCAACGCCTCATCGGGCGCTCTCTGCGCTCCATCATGGATTTTTCTGCCTTGGGTGAGAGGACGATCTATATTGACTGCGATGTGCTGGAAGCGGACGGGGGCACAAGGACGGCGGCCATAAGCGGCGCGTTCATTGCCCTTGTTTTTGCCGTGGACAAGCTTATCGGGAGGAAACTGATAAGCTGCTCCCCGCTGCGCTCCTACGTAGCCGCCGCAAGCGTGGGCCTAATCGGGGGCAGGGCATGCCTTGACCTGTGCTACGAAGAGGATTCCGGCGCGGAGGCGGACATGAACGTGGTCATGACAGACGCATTTGAAATGATCGAAGTGCAAGGTACGGGGGAAAAGAGACCTTTCACCCGTGCGGAAATGGAAAAACTGCTGAAACTCGCTGATAAAGGCATCCTTGAAGTGATCGGCACGCAGAAGACGGTGCTGGGAGACCTCGGTACGCTCGTAGGGGGAAGCAGGGAATGAAAAAGCTCCTGCTCGCCTCCAACAACCGGGGGAAAATCAATGAGATCAAACAGCTGTTTTCGGGCATTTACGACGAAGTCCTCTCCCTGAAAGATGCCGGGATCAAACTGGACGTGGAAGAGGACGGCAGGACTTTCGAGGAGAATGCCATCAAAAAAGCGCTCGCAGCCATGCAGGAAACAGGCATGGATGCGCTCGCGGATGATTCAGGCCTTGAGGTGGAGGCCCTTGGCGGCGCGCCGGGCATATTTTCTGCACGCTTCTCGGAAAAAGGGGCCACCGACAGGAGCAATAATGAAAAGCTGCTGGCTCTGCTCCAGGGCGTTCCTACGGAGAAAAGAGGCGCACGCTTCACCTGCGCCGTAGCGCTCGCACGGAAGGGAAGGCCGGTATTGACGGTACTGGGGCACGCCGAAGGCATCATAGCGGATGCGCCCCGGGGAGACGGGGGCTTCGGGTACGACCCGCTTTTTTACTCGCCCGGGCATGGAATGACATTTGGACAGATGCCGCCGGAGATGAAGAACGCCATCAGCCACAGATCCCGGGCGCTGAAAAGGATGAGGGAGCTTCTTGAACAAGAGCAGTCTTAAAAGGATTTTTCAAATAAAAGACAGGACATAAAAACCAATGACCAAAGAATACATCACGATCGGCGTTTTCGGCGATACGCACGGGAACAGCGACGCTATCCGCCTTGCCGTGAAAAGGATAGGGCCTGCCGACCTCTATATTCATCTCGGGGATTATGTGCGCGACGTGATAGGATTGGCGGGAGAAACGGGAAAGCGCGTAATACGCGTCCGGGGAAACTGCGACCTCTATGAGAACGCGCCTGAAGAACGGGTGGTGCGCATCGGCGGATTGAAATTCCTGATAACCCACGGGCACAAGTACAGGGTGAAATATGGCATGGCAAGGCTGCGCCGCCGTGCAGAGGAAGTGAAAGCGGACGCTGTGATATACGGGCATACACACTGCGCTGAAACCTCATTCGAAGACGGCAGGGTGTACTTCAACCCCGGGAGCATCGCGGAGCCGAGATCGGGGCAGAGGCCGACGTACGGAGTCATACGGATAAGCGGGAAAAAGATCGTTCCGATGACGTATACGCTGGATTGATTGTGAGGGGGGCTGCGCCCCCCTTCCCAACCTCCCCCCGTCTTGCCCCGCTTGCACTTCGTGCGGCCAGCGGGGCGCTGCCCTTCGTCTCGATACTGCTTTGTACTGACATTTGACGTACACGCCGCCAAATGTCATCAGCTTTATGATCCCGTAAGGGTTAGGGGACGGATTGCTTCGTTGCTGTGCTCCTCGGGTATTTGGGAAAGGGGTTTCACCCCTCTTCCCAAGCCCACACCCCAAGTTAGGAAGGGTTTACTTCGTTTGATTAAGCCGACTATAAAGACAGACCAAGAGATTGCCGTGCCGCGAATGCTTCTAAACAAGGACAAGGGGAAAAGATTTTTGAGATATTTCCCAGCTTTGACTCGTTGACAGGAAGCGCGGGCTTAATATATACTGAATCACACCAAAAAATGGGCTTTAGCTGTACGGCCTTCAAGCGGCTGGGCGGCGTTGACAGGCGGGGCTGCTTATGCTAAAATACGAAGCTGTCAGCAGCCAAAGAAAAGATGCTTAATGGCTGCATTTATCTGATGGCGGATATCAAGCATACTACGGCTGTTTCAAGCCCATGGCAAATGTAGTATTTGCGCCTGTAGCTCAGTTGGATAGAGCAACGGCCTTCTAAGCCGTGGGCCCGGGGTTCGAATCCCTGCAGGCGCGCCACTTTGAAATGACGCGGTGGGTATAGTTCAGTTGGTTAGAGCGCCAGGTTGTGGCCCTGGAGGCCGTGGGTTCGAGTCCCACTACTCACCCCATTTACCCTATTAAAATATTGGGGTGTAGCCAAGTTGGTAAGGCACGGGACTTTGACTCCCGCATTCGTAGGTTCAAATCCTGCCACCCCAGCCACACTCATGACCCATTAGCTCAGGTGGTAGAGCACTTGACTTTTAATCAAGGTGTCCGGAGTTCGAGTCTCCGATGGGTCACCAAAACCGCTAAATCATGGGCGGGCGTGGCGGAATGGCAGACGCGCCAGACTTAGGATCTGGTGCCGGATTTTCGGCATGGGAGTTCAAGTCTCTTCGCCCGCACCACGCGGAAGTAGCTCAGTGGTAGAGTGCCACCTTGCCAAGGTGGATGCCGCGGGTTCGAATCCCGTCTTCCGCTCCACACTGAAAATGCGGGTGTAGCTCAATGGTAGAGTCCCAGCCCTCCAAGCTGGCTGTGTGGGTTCGATCCCCATCACCCGCTCCACAAAAATGGGCCATTAGCTCAGTTGGTAGAGCACCTGACTCTTAATCAGGGTGTCGTGGGTTCGAGCCCCCCATGGCCCACCAAACAAGAATACCGCCTAAAGGGCGGTGTTTTTGTTTGAGCAAGTGCATACTTTTGAGGGGCTCGAACCCTGAGAGGGCGCGAAGCTGCGTAATTTACAATTTACAATTCAGGAATTTGCTGCGTGGTAAGTGCTCCGAAGCATCGAAAAGCGGTGGAGC
>JAUYED010000015.1 GCA_030691525.1 Bacillota bacterium
GCTGGTCTCGGCCAGGGACGGCCCGATGCTTGACATGCTGGAGGCGGCACTCCAAGAGGCCGGGATCCCCTTCCTCAGAAGGTATTACGAGGCCGATGCTTACATGAAAATCTATACAGGGTTGACGTCCTACCGCGTTGACCTTTATGTTCCCTCCACCCTTATAGAGGGTGCGCACGACATCGCCGTGAGCCTGGGGATGATAGAAGAGGAATAGGGTTTTATACAATGCCATAAATATAATCGCCATCATCATAAGTATTAAGAGAAACATATACTTTTACGGGCTTCCAAAATAAAAATATTTTCAATGTATGAGCGCCTTATCGGAGGGAGAGAACTTGGGGACTATTGATGAAGAACAATATATCGAGGTATTTCAAGCACTATCTGAAAAAAACAGATTGAATATAATCCAGCTTCTCTCATACGGTGAACTATGTGCATGCAAAATAAATGAAAACATCAACATAACCCAGCCCACGCTTTCCCATCATATGAAGGTACTATGTGAATGCGGTTTGGTTTTGGCTCACAAGCAAGGGATCTGGATGCATTACAGGATCAACAAGGAAAAAATGTCTTGTCTTTCAGAATATTTTGATGACCTTGCCAATACAAAAGAGGGCGTCAATGAAAACCTGCAAGGTGATTGTTGCAGATAATGCTGAAAAGCCAGATAAAAGGACGGCTGCACTCCGCCCTTTTATCGGTTACTAAAGAAGAGTACAATGGGAGCATTTTTTGTCAAAACCTGAATCCCTTTTCGCCACCGCCGCAGCAGCAAAGAATCAGGATCAACGGCAATATCCCGCCAAAGCCCTCATCATGGTCGCAGCATTTATCTTCGCCATGATTATCGCCGCAGCAGCAAAGCAGCAGGATGATGGGCAGCAGGCAATTTCCACCCCGGAAGAGATCCATATTTTTCGCCTCCTTATTAGAAAAATTCTAAGCTAATCCATACTATGCCGCCGGAAAATTTCTGTGAGCGGTTTCATAGATAAATATCAATATTTTTATGAGGTCACGCTCATGATAGCAAACCGGATATCATATGCTTTGTTCAGAGGGTTGAGGGTTGACACAGGGATTGAACGCGGTTAGTATATTACTATATTCAAATATACTCATGAAGGTGAAGGCATGGTCGAGATGCTAAAAGCCCTTGCGGACGGGAACCGGCTCCGCATCGTCAATATCCTGTTCAACGGAGAACTCTGCGTGTGCGAAATAGAATACCTGCTGGGCATGACGCAGACGAACGTCTCCCGCCATCTGAACAAGCTCAGGATTGCAGGGATAGTCGAGCGGAAAAAGCAGGCACAGTATATCCATTACCGCCTAGATGAAGCGTTCATCGGGGAAAACGCCGGACTGATGAACTATATCAAAAACAAGGCGGCGCTTTTGCCGTGCCCCAAAAAGGATATGGAGAACTATAAGAAATACAGGGAGAGCGGTTCGGGCTGCGAACAGATAAGGAAGATGGTGCGCGGCAATAAATGAACGCCTGGTCTGAAAGACCATATAATAATGTTATTGACTGGAATATTATATAGAAAGGATCTGGTGAAATGAAGCTGATATTTTACGAACCGCATATGTGCTGTCCCACAGGTATCTGCGGACCAAGCCCCGATGAAAAACTGATAAGACTCAAAGAAACCCTTGACATACTAAAGAAAAAATATCCGCGTCTTGAAGTCGAAAGGTACATGATCACCCATCACCCTCAACAATTCAAAAGCAATAGGGCTGTATTTGAACTGTTATCCAAAAAAGGACGTTACGTCCTTCCCATTACGGTATTTGACAGCGAAATAATAGCTATAAAAGATTATCCCTCGCTGGAGGCAATAGAATCTCTCATTAAAAGAAAGAAGGCATAGAATGAATGCTTAGATATGTGTTTTTCTCAGGCAAAGGCGGGGTAGGCAAAACAAGCATGGCCTGCGCCACCGCGATGCACTATGCGCGCTGCGGGGAAAAGACCCTTATCGTGACGACAGACCCGGCTGCGAACCTGTCTGACGTATTTGAGCAGCGGATAGGCCACCGCATAACGCCTGTTGATGGCATTCCCGGCCTTTTTGCGATGGAGATAGACCCTGATATCGCCACGCGGGAATATATCGAGCATGCAATAGAACCTATGAGGGAAGTTTTTGATGGAGAAACGCTTTCCGTCGTCCAGGAACAGCTTTCAGGGCCATGTACGGTTGAAATGGCAGCGTTTGAAAAGTTCATTGACTTTATGGGCGAAACCGGGTATGGGAAGATCATCTTTGATACAGCCCCTACAGGGCATACCCTGCGCCTTCTGGAGCTTCCGGTGGAATGGAGCAGGCATATAGAAGAAAGCGCCCGTGGAAGCGGGCAGACGTGCATGGGGCCGGTTGGGCTCATCATTGACAACAAGCGCAAATTTGACGAAGCTATGGCGAAGCTGAAAGACAGGTCCTTAACCGACTTTGTTTTCGTCATGCACGCAGAAGAAAGCTCCCTTTCAGAAACAATACGGTCTATGGATGAACTTAGAGCGATTGGGATAAACACGTCTAGAATCATTATCAATTCACTGATTCCTGCTGCGGAAGCAGTGCATCCCTTCTTCCGCGCAAAGGCGGAGGCACAGAACGCCGTGGTAAAAAAGGCAGAAGCGGTATTTGCAGGCCTTCCGATAGAAAAGATAGAACTCCTTGACGACGAGATAAAGGGCATCAACATGATAGAAAAGTGCGCGGAGCGCCTGTTCAAAGGAGGCGCTTGCAATGAAAAGTATTGACAGCCTCCTTTACCCTAGACCCGGGCAATGCAAGCAGATATTTTTCGCCGGTAAAGGCGGTGTAGGCAAAACATCCCTGGCCTGCATCACCGCCGTGCATACTGCGCTGAAGGGATACAGGACACTGCTTCTGACGACGGATCCTGCTGCTCATATTGGCAGTGTTCTCGACAGGCCGGTGACGGAGATACCTACAGAAATTAGCGGCGTGCCAAACCTTTATGCTGCGAAGATAGACCAGAAAAAGGCATTTGAAGAATACAGATCTTCTGTATTGAACGATGCAAGAGAGCGCTTTGACGAGAGCACCGTAAAAGCAATGGAAGAGGAAATGAACTCGCCCTGCACCGAAGAAATGGCGGTTTTCCAGAAGTTTATCAGCTACGCTTCAAGCGTTGAGTATGATGTCATGGTTTTCGATACGGCTCCCACCGGCCATACGCTGCGCCTGCTCGAACTGCCCATGGATTGGAGCAAGCAGCTTCAATTGATGGCGGGGGAGAAAGCAGAGATAAGCGAGAACGACCGTGCTCAAAAAGAACGCTTTGACAGGGTCATCAGGCAGATGCGCGATGACGAAACCACGACCTTTTGTTTCGTGATGTACCCTGAAAAGACACCCATCATCGAAGCCTGGCGCGCATCCGAAGAGCTTAAAACAGCCGGCATACATACCCGGCTCGTAGCGGCGAACCTTATCATACCTGAAGAGGCCGCGGTATCGCCGTTTTACCGTAAACGGCGCGAGATGCAGATGAGATATCTTAAAGAAATCTGTGAGCGCTTTCCGGAAGCAGCCATCCTTGAAGTGCCGATGTATGAGAAGGAAATCAGGGGAATCGGGATGCTTAAAAGCATTGCCGTAAAGCTTTTTGGCATCTAAGTATTAATAATACTTGCTGGAGGTTTGTTTATGAACGGTGAGAAAAAAGAGCGGCTGTCTTTCCTTGACCGCTTCCTGACGCTCTGGATATTCGTCGCGATGGCGGCAGGGGTGGGGCTTGGGTACCTGTTCCCGTCGTTGTCGCAAACGCTGGAAGGGATGTGCACGGGGACAATCTCATGGCCTATTGCCATCGGCTTGATCGTGATGATGTACCCGCCCCTTGTCAGGGTAAAGTACGAGGAAATCGGCAAGGTGGCCAAAAACAAGAAGGTTTTCGGGTTTTCGCTCATCCAGAACTGGATCATCGGGCCTATCCTGATGTTCATCCTCGCTGTCATCTTCCTGCCTGACAAGCCCGAGTATGCCATAGGCGTCATCATCATCGGATTGGCAAGGTGCATCGCGATGGTCATCGTATGGAATACGCTTGCAAAGGGCGATAATGAATACTGCGCGGCGCTGGTGGCGCTCAACTCCATCTTTCAGATACTGCTCTATTCGGTATATATATTCTTCTTTGTGACACTGGTGCCCAAGTGGCTCGGGCTGGCTTTCGGCGGCACGGTGGTGAATATCGGCATCTGGGACGTAGCCAAAAGTGTGCTCATCTACCTTGGCATCCCCTTTGCAGCCGGCATCATCACCCGCTTTACGCTGATGAAAGCGAAGGGGAAGGAATGGCTGGAGACAAAATTCATACCGAAAATCTCTCCGGTCGCGCTCTTTGCGCTGCTCTACACCATCGTACTGATGTTCGCGCTAAAGGGGCAGGTCATCATCGGGCAGCCTTTGGACGTGCTGCGGATCGCGGCGCCTCTGTTCATTTACTTTGCGGTGATGTTCTTCGTGAGCTTCTTCATGTCCATGCTCGGCAGATTCAAATATGAGCAGACGGTGACGCTGAGCTTTACTGCCGCGAGCAACAACTTTGAGCTGGCAATCGCGGTGGCGGTGGCTGTATTTGGTATAGGCAGTGGAGTAGCCTTTGCGGCGGTCATTGGGCCTCTCATCGAAGTGCCGGTGATGATAGCCCTTGTGAACGTGGCAAGGGCACTAAAAAAGAAGTTCTATGATGAAAACGGGTTCCCGGTGAGGAAAAGAGTAGAGCCGGAGCACTGAATTAGGACAAATCCCAGATGCCAGGTTGTTCATCTTGGAAACATACACCTGTATCTACTGCCGGAAGCTACAGCTTTACTATGAGTTTTTTCCTGTACAGGATACGCGCGATGAAAAACAGCACAGCCAGGATGAAGGTAAGCTCCAAGAGCCAGAGCCACAGCGGCGCTTCCGCGTACATGGAAGGGATGCCTGGGAGCACGAAAATGCCTAAAAGGAGCAGGTGGAGCACATAGAGAAGCAGAGGATTCATCCCCCACCAGGCAAGGAAGGGGATACCTTTTTTTATCCGGGAGCACAGCCAGTCAAAGAAAGCGAAAGCGAGGGCGCTGACTGCTGTGGAGACGAGCACATAGCTGAGGGAAACACGGTTCTTGCTCACGGGGACGAAGTAGAAGCTGATCGTAGCGAGCGCGAGCAAAACAAGGACGGACCAAAAGAGCATCAGGCGGCCTTTGCGGTGGTACAGCTCGGCTACCACGGTGGAGAGGATGAGCATGGCGCCCCACGCGAGGGAGCCGAAAAGGCCGCCGTGGGATGAGCCCAAAACGTCCTGCAAGAAGAACAGATCCAACAGTACCTGATAAACGATGAGAAGTCCGATACCGGCTGCGATTCGTACCGCTATGCTGCGGCGCAATACGAGAAGGTTTATCAAGCCCGCAGCGCCTATGGCCTGAAGCACTCCCCAGGTGACGCTTCCTCCACCCGTCATGGATTCTCCTGCGGCAAGGACGGCGCCGATTCCTGCAATGGCAAGGAAGCGGACGATCATGTGCATATGGGCGCGAAAAGCGCCATCCCGCGCCAGCCGGCGCTCCAGCGACATGCGGCAGGTCAGCCCTATAGCAAATATGAACATCGGGGCGACGAGGTCTGTAATGGTCAAGCCGATATCGGGAGCATGCTTCAGCCATGCAGGTACGGCGGATATGCCTGCGATAAAATTGGCGGCGACCATCAGGATGATGGCAAAGCCGCGAAACTGGTCTATGGAGGATATGCGTTCCTGTTCAGCCATGGGATCCACCCCGCCGCTCCGGATTTGGTTCAGCTGTTTTCATTATACCATAGGAAGACAGAATGATCGGATGCCGGCACAAATTCTGAAACATAAAAAGAATTGGAGCAAATCCAAAAAATCAGTTTGAAAATAGAGCACCCTGCTGGTAAAATATAATCAATAATTGCCGGATACGCTGCCACAATGTTTTATACAGCGGTGGCGGGACATAGTTCTATCTATAAGGAGCAGCATGGAATATATAATAAACCTTGATGATGAACTCGAAAAACTCATACACGTATGCGGCGATTGGACGTATCTGATCCTTTTTGTGGTCGTCTTCTGTGAGACGGGGCTGGTGATCCTTCCTTTTCTGCCGGGGGATTCGCTCCTTTTCATCGTCGGAGCGCTTGCGGCTCACGGCCTGCCCATTGATATATGGATCGCTTCCATAGTCTTAACCGGTGCTGCGATCATTGGCGACACGGTAAATTACCAAATAGGCAGTGCCGTAGGGCCCAGTATTTTCAAAAAAGAAAATGTGAGGATATTCAACAGGCGGCACTTGATACGGGCGCATGAATTTTATGAAAAACATGGGGGGAAAACTATCGTCCTGGCGCGCTTCAGCCCGGTGGTACGCACGTGTGTCCCTTTGGTGGCGGGGATAGGGAAAATGGGGTATCTCAGATTTATCATTTTCAATATCGCGGGAGCCATCGGATGGGTGGCGCTCTTTGTGGCGGCAGGATACTTT
>JAUYED010000026.1 GCA_030691525.1 Bacillota bacterium
TTGATGATAACGGGTTTGTCGCAAAAGAGGAAGCGGAGAAGGCCGCGCTTCCCCGGGAAACCCTGCAGAGCTATAAAAGCAGTATAGAAGAATACGACAAGGCCAAGACAGGCATCGAAGCAAAGATCGAAGCCGCTGAGAAGAAAACATCCAGAAAGGTCAAGGCCGAAGAGTACGAGCAAGCCAAGTGCAGCCGCGAACAAGCAGTGAAACTGCTGCAGGAGAGCATCAAAAAGCTGGCGATGCTTGAAAGCGATCTAAAAAAGACGGAAAAGGACAACGAAAAACTTCAAAAGACGCTTCGGGAGCAGAAAAAAGCCGAACAGGAACTGTCTTATCTCGAGGAACTGCTAAAAGCGATACGCGGAAAGGCCTTCGTGGAATTCGCTGCCGGAAGGATGATGGACTTGATAGTACGCGAGGCTTCCCATCATCTGCAGAAGCTCGCATATGGAAGGTATGAATTTCTCTATAATTACAGCACAGGGTTTTTTGTCCGCGATAACTTCAACGGGGGCATGGAACGGAGTGCTGCGACGCTCTCGGGAGGGGAAACGTTCCTTGTCTCGCTCACCCTGGCCCTGGCGCTTGCGTCACATATCAGCAGGCAGAGCCATCCTTTTGAATTTTTCTTTCTAGACGAGGGCTTTGGTACACTGGATGCCGGCCTTCTCGAAACGGTCATGGATACGCTCGAAACATTGAGGAGCGAAAACCTGACCGTAGGCCTCATCACGCACAATGAGGAGATCCAGAGGCGGATTTTCAACAAGCTTATCGTGGAGCAGCCCGATCCAGTGCGCGGCTCCACACTTCGCTTGGAAAAGGCATGAGAAGTCATTGCAGCTTAATCAATGCAGCTTATTCAATGAAGCAAAGCCATTCGTACTCGGGGTGTGGGTTTGGGAAGAGGGCATAGCCCCTTTCCCATAATAAAAAAATGCCGGAGAATATATTCTCCGGCTGGTCTGCACGTCATTTCATTTGATTTTTTGCCATTTCAACCATTTTCTTGACCATCAGTCCGCCGATGGGACCACCTTGTTCCCCGTTGACGCGGCTGGGCAGATCGCCTTTGTAT
This sequence comes from Bacillota bacterium, assembly GCA_030691525.1. Taxonomy (GTDB): domain Bacteria; phylum Bacillota; class Clostridia; order Christensenellales; family JAEXRW01; genus JAUYED01. Next base: position 1,082 of record JAUYED010000026.1, read on the forward strand.
TCTCTATTGTTCTCCTTCACAAATTGGAGATGACCGATTTCTTTTGCACATTCCATCTTGAAGTCCCGCCATGCATCATAATTTGACACATCGCTTTTTTTAACGGCCATTTTTTGACCTCCTTTCGATGCAGACCTATTACTTAGTATCTCATTTTTAAAATAGCTCTCTCGTATTTTTTGTTTGAAAGTCTGGTAGATATGCGTTGAAAATGAAAAGCTTTGTTAATATATGTTATTTGTAAAATAACAACCATCTATGGATTACAATAATTTTATGAATATATTGATAAAATATGGACAAATTATCCCCTAGCAGGATGAGATCCCAATAAAAGATGATCCTGCCATAACAGGAGGAATGCGATCTGAGAAGGATAACAGCCTTTCTGCTTATGCTTTTAGTACTTCTCGTTCCCATAGTGGCGCAAGCGGCGCCCAAATTTCCTCTTAAAACCGGCTCAACGGGAAAGGACGTGCTGCGTATTCAGAAGGTCTTATGCGACCATGGCTATGTTCTGACGCAGGACGGAGTGTACAGCACTGCTACGGGGTACTATGTGAAGCAGTACCAGAAAGCTCACGGCCTCTATGCGGACGGCAAGGTTGGCATATACACATGGTATTCCATGACAGCCACGAAAAGAGACAGGTATAATATTGACCTGCTCTCAAAGCTGATCATGCGCGAAGCAGGCGGCTCGGGAGACAGGGGGCAGCTTGCAGTAGCGAACGTAGCGATGAATTACGCCCGCAAAGCTCACCGTACCATTGAGGCGGAGATAAAGAGCGGCAGGTATTCGCCTGCAAGGAACTGGAGCCGTTTCATGCGTACCCGCCCCACAGCGCGATGCCGCGCCAACGCCCTGAGGGCGTACTTCGGCGGGGAAAAGGCATTTTCCGGCGTCCAGCCGTATTATTTTCACGACCACGAATGGACACCAAAGGAAGGCAGCTGGCGGACAAAGCTGACCTGCCTGGGTGAGGTAGGCGATAATATCTTCTATGGAGCAAAATAAATAAGATAAATCATATCCGGCCGCTTAAAAAGCGGCTTTTTTTATTGAATCAAACAATTTTTATCAAAATAAGAACATATGTTTGCCATGAGGACACGAACAGGTAAAGGCGGATGATATGATGGAAGCAGAATAAAGCTTGGGAGGATCTATCCATGATTGAGTTAGCCATTGCCATGACGTTGCTCCTGACAGGGCTTGCCGGGTACGTCTGCAGCACGCTCAGGGATGAAAGCGCAAAAAAGCAAAACAAAAAAAGAACCTGTCCCGCCCGCATTGCGCCCACTAAAGAAATGAAAAAACCGGAAGGGCCGCTTTTGCTTCTGTTGGACGGGAGCTTCATGCGTCGCACGGAGCCGGCAGCAGGCGGGCCGGAAATCCTCAACCAAAAGGCGTTCCAAAAAGCCGCAGCCAACAGAACCGCCTGAGATTTGATTATATTCTATCTTTTTTCCTGAAAATGAATTCCCGCTGCACGAAAAAGCTGACGCCGAAAAGCGAAAGGTCTATAACGGGCTTGCACGCCCACCCGGGCAGCCCGATGATATCTGTGTAGACCATCATCATGCCGCTCCCAAGGAGCAATATGAAATATGCCAGCGCAAAATACTGCGTCATGGTCTGCCAGAATGAAAAGGCGCTACCCTTATGGTTGAAAACGACCTGGCGGTTTAAAAGGAAATTTAAAATAGAGCTGGAAAAACGGGCAATGAAATATGAAGGGGTGCTTTTTACGTCTGCTACGTACATTAATGAAAGATAGAATGTATAGTCGAAGCCCCACGATATAATGGATGAAAAGGTAAACGCCAACGGCTGCCAGAGTTTTTTTACGAGCAGCATGAAACTGTCCTTTTTCGTTTTGCTGCAATTGCTTTTTTCTGCCGTGTGCATCATGGGGTATCCTTGAAATACAAGCAATCGCTCAAGGGGCGCTCCCCGCCGCCAGGCTGCTGGTTGATGATGCGTCCGTCAAAGACCATGGTGGAAGACATTCCGCCGTCCAGGTTGTAAGCGGCCGTGCATCCGAGCTCCTCAAAAACTTTAGCTAGTTCTACCATTTTTAGCCCGGCCGATTCCCCTTCGATGCGCCCGTCGGTCACCAGCAGGATGAAATGGTTGGGCTCTATCTGTCCCACCGCTGTCCGGGGGTTCTTTGATGGGAGGGGAGTCAGCCCCGTGAAATCCTCTATCGCCTTGCCGTCGTTCATCAGCGCAGGGCCGAAAGCATACGTCTGCCATACGCCGTCATCCTGCATTTTCTGCGTATCAATTTCCGGAAGCGTATATGTTTTCATAGCCCCGTCATTATATATAGCCATGATATCCTCTTTGGGTTTATCCTGATACAGCTTGCCATTCCTGATAATGACGCCTGTTTTGTCGCTGTCATCGCCATAATTATCTCCACTGATGGCAATGACTGCACCGTTCTCATTGGCCATATCCTGCGTATGCTGCTCAAAGGATCTGCCAAACTTGCCCTGTGCAAATGCCGAAAGTATGTTGCTGGAGTCCCTCGTATATACTTCAGCGACCCAGATATTCGTATCGTACTCCCTGATTTTTCTGATTTGTATGTTTAGATCGTGGCTTTTGTAGCTCAACTCGCCCTTCTCCATGCCTGAATCCAGGAAGATGCCCTCCGGAGCCGGCGTTGGCGAGACCGTCTCGGATGGCGGCGTAGCGCTCTGTGAAGGGCCGGGCGTCTCCGAAGCATCAGGGCTGGCACTCATCATATAGAGAGGGATCTCCTCCTGAGGGAGGACATGGTCAAAAAGCGCCCAGCCATTCAGGATGAGCCCAAGGCATACCACGAACAGCACTACGTTCACGATGATGATCTTGCGCTTGTTGATTTTTTTTCGCGGACGCCTGTTGGGGTCGAGACCGGCGTCCCTATCAGGCCTTTTTCTATTGAAATCGCCAGGCGGCCTATCCATCATCGTCATACCTTTCAAGTCATTAAAAGTTGAGGAAATTATATCACAAACGTTTAGATGGTGTAAACTGCGGCTGGTTTATCATGTCCGGCCGGCTTAAGATTTATTTGGTGTCTTTGCTCGACAAAGCAAGGCGGCGATGGTACAATACTAAAAGTCAGGCATAAACGGAGATGACAGCTGTATGAAACCGATCATGATATTGCCCGCATATAAGCCGGACGATCTGATGCTGGATATGCTGAAAGAATTGAAAAGCAGCGGCTTTACCGATCTGGTCATAGTTGATGACGGGAGCGGCGAGGAATATCTCCCTGTCTTTGAAAAAGCGAAAAAGGCCTTCGGCGCCACGGTGCTCAGCCATGCTATCAACCTTGGCAAAGGCCGGGCGATAAAAACGGCGTTCAATCACATCCTTGATAACTATCCCGGGCGCGGCGCCATCATCTGCGATGCAGACGGACAGCATCCGGTGGAATCCGTCCTGGCGGTAGCGGAAGCGATGGAAAAATACCCCGGCTGCTTCATCATGGCGGTGCGCAACTTTTTCAAGGTCAAGGTGCCCCTGCCCAACCTTCTGGGCAATACCATCACCCGCATTACCTTTTTCCTGCTTTGCGGCATATGGTTCAGCGATACACAATGCGGTCTTCGCGGCTACCCTCCCGGGATCATGAAGGCATTTCTTTCCGTCAAAGGCGAGCGTTATGAATATGAGAATACGACGCTTCTTGCTATGCGCGCACGCCGCATAGAAACATATGAAGTGCCTATGAATGCCGTCTATATCCGAGGCAACGCATCCAGCCACTTTGACAAGCTGTGGGATTCGGCCAGGATATACCAGTCCCTGCTATCTTTCGCCCGCATACCCATTTTAGCCAGCACGGTATGTATCGTACTCTTCTATATACTTCTGCTCGCGCTGCCACTTGCTGCGCCGCTCTGCGCCATCGTGTCTGCAGGTTCCGCCTGCCTCGCCGGCTGGCTGCTCCAGGTATTGGTGGTCAGAAACAAATGGCTGGGGATGACGGCGGCGCTCCTCATTTCAGCAGCGTTTGCCGGTGCCATGGCTCTGCTGCACGGCTTAGCCGGAATAAACCCCTCGGGGTCCTTCTGGATCGCTTCTGTCCCCTTTGCATTCATATCCTACACCACCCTGATGTTGCTGAGGTATCGTGGCAGGCCCAAGCTTCACAAACCTTATAAAAAGCATTGCAAAGGATAGGACAGCGTCCGCTTTCTCTATGCTCCACAGACGGGATTAAGTGTGTACGATAATAAGCCCCCTTACCAACAAATTACATTGTAAAAGCTTAGCCATTGCCTTTTTTTAAAGTTCTATAATAAAATATAGGCATGATAATCCTAATAAAAATACGAATAGTACCGTAAATCAAGCTTTTGGTGGATGAAAAATGACGACCATCCTTTTAGTTGACGACGACGAAAGTATCCTCCGCGTCGTAAGTAAATATTTTGAAAAGGCAGGCATCAGGACGCTGGAGGCCTCATGCGGGAGAGACGCCCTTTCCCTCATGCGGCAGGCCAGCGTGGACCTGGTGGTGCTGGATATCATGCTGCCCGATTCGGACGGTTTGGAGCTATGTGAAAGGATACGCAGAGAAGGGGCAACACCCGTCATCATGCTGACGGCGCGGGGAGACGTGGATGAAAAGATAAACGCATTCCGCAAAGGCGCCGATGACTATGTGGTTAAGCCCTTCGACCCCAACGAGCTGGTAGCCCGTGCTCAGGCGGTACTGAAACGGGTAAAGGAAGCGGAGATGCTTCAACCGGAGTTGCACCCCGGCGGCGTCCGTGAATTCGACGAGCTGGTCATAGACCGGGATAGGTATAGCGTGACGCTCGGCGGTTTTTTGGTCAAGCTGACAAAAAAGGAATATATGCTTCTCGATTTTTTTGCATCCAACCCGAATAAGGTGCTTTCACGCAGCAGGATCGTTGAGGCGGTATGGGGAGTTGACTTTGAAGGCGGGGAACGGGTGGTGGATATCACGGTAGACCGGCTCCGCAAAAGCTTAAAATCCGAAAAACCCCAAAGCTGGCGTATCAAGTCCCTGCGCGGCGTTGGCTATATGTTCGAGGTGGATAAATGATAAGACATTCAGTATTCAAAAAAATGATCGCTATATACCTTATCGTATCCGTCTCGGCTATGGTGCTGCTCGGGCTGCTTGCAGGTATCCTCATCACCCGGATGGAGGTAGAAGCCAGCGAGGCGTTTCTTCGGGAAAAGCTCGGCTCCTTCCGCTCAATGGCTACGCTGGTGGACAGCGGCGAGATCACTTTAGCGCAGTATAAAAAACAGCTTGACGCAATGGGAAAAGCGCAGGGCTATTCGATATATCTTTTTCCTACAGAGCTGGGGCGTGTCCAGCTGGAAAACCTGAAAGAAAAGCTTGCGGATAAGCAGTTGCTGGGCAAACTCCCCCCAAACGTACTTGATGGCATATTAGCCGGCGAGGACGTGGCCTATGACGGCCGCTACGGGAGCGCGCAGGTGGTAATACTGGCGGGGCCGGTCGTTTCGGGTGAAGGGAAGGACTACTCCGTGGTCCTTGTCAAAAGCTCCAAAGAAGCCGTCACCGGACAGACATACATGCTCTGGGGGCTGGGGGCTGCTTTCCTGGTGCTGACAGCGGCTGCTGCAGCGGTGCTCGGTTTTGCCGTCCGCAAGTTCACCCGTCCGCTGGTACAGATCTCAAGAGTATGCGAGGCGGTAGCGGCGGGGGACTATACTCAGAAAGTTGATGTCCGCTCAAAAGACGAAACAGGCGTCATTGCGGATTCAGTCAACAGCATGGTGGAAAAGCTCTCCCATCTGAACACAGCGCAGAAGGAATTTACGGCGAATATCTCCCATGAGCTACGTACGCCCCTGACCATTATCCGCGCCAACCTGCAGGCCGTCCGGGAAGGCATCATCCCGCTCGAGGACTGCCAGGAATTCCTGGATTCAGCCCTTTCGGAGACCAAACGCATGGGGCGGCTGGTGGGAGAACTGATAGACCTTACCAGCCTTGACAGCAGCAGCTTTGCCATCGAACCCGAAGAAAAGGATTTTGCCCAGACCGTGAATGAAGCGGCGTCTTTGGCCAAGATCCCCTGTAAAAGGAAAGAGGTAATGCTGAATACCGACATAGGAAATTTTACGGCATGCTGCGACCATAACCGTATGCTCCAGGTGCTGGCCAATATCCTCGAAAACGCCATAAGGCATACCCCCCAAGGCGGTGAGATGACATTAAAATCATATAAAGAAAAAGGCATGCTGCACGTCGAGATCGAAAATACTGGGTCACATATCGCCCAAAAGGATATGGAGCGGATTTTTGAGAAGCAGTTCAAGGGCCCGGGATCAAAGGGAAACGGATTGGGGCTGTACCTGTGCAAAGCCATCATGGAAGCCCATGGAGGCGCTATAGATGCAGAAAATACGAAAAAAGGCGTAAAATTTTCTTTGAGTGCGCCGATCTGAGATATATCTGAGATAAAACGGCTGTACAATTGGCTTGACAAGCGAAAAAGCCCATTTTTCAAGCCGATGCTGAGTTGAGGGAGGAAAAAGCAAATTGAAAAGGGCAGCAGTGATCATCATGTGCATCCTGTTTGTTTTCAGCTTTTCCGCTTGTAAAAGCGCTATGGTCGCGACGCCTTCAAGCAGCGCTTCCCCGGGGATACAAGCCAGCGGGGATAGCACGCCGGCACCGACGGACGGAAAAGATGTGGAGGCGCTCTTCGAGGAGATCCAGTACCTGCTGGCCGATGAGGAGCTTGGCGATACCAGCTTGGAGGAGCCCGTTGAAAGCGGGATCGACGGCGATATAAATGACATCATGGATGAATACACAGAACCCTATTCTATACCGGTAGATTAAATGGAGGATTGATAGAAATGAAAAAAATCGTTGCAGTGGTTATAGCGCTCGCACTTCTGTGCGTCGGCGCGACGGCTTTTGCGGTACCAAAGAAAAGTCTTTCTCCGGAGGACAGCGCGCTTCTCACCCAGATCGCCGAGGCCAGAGCGACGCTGCTTCAAGGCAAGAGCGAAATAAACGCGATGCGCACAGCCAACTATCAGCTGGCTGCGGAGATCCGAAATACGATAAGCGCAAACGGCATCAAGGCCATACCTTCGCTTAAGAGCAAACTTTTAGAGATCAAGGGCT
>JAUYED010000097.1 GCA_030691525.1 Bacillota bacterium
CTGCGCCCCCAAGGGCATAGGCCCCTGCCTTTTTGGGGAATATGCTGTCCCTCTCTAAAGCGGTTATAGGGCGTCAGAAAGAGGCGGATTGCCGTGTCGGGTATTTGGGAAAGGGGCTTCGCCCCTCTTCCCAAGCCCACACCCCGAGTTATGACGGGTTTTCTGCAACGATTCTGATACCACTAAATTCAAACCAAGAGATTATCGCGTCGCTAATGCTCCTCGGGTATTTGGGAAAGGGGCTCTGCCCCTCTTCCCAAGCCCACACCCCGAAGGGGGACGGGGCGTTGGAGAGGTTATAGAGCAGTTGTTAAGCAATTATAAAACAGTTATAAAGCGGCAGAGGAGATTTGGCTCTGTCTTGGCAGACCAAATAAAGGCGCTGTTTTTGTTAATAGAATTGTAATATTTACAACTTGGACAAGCACAAAACAAAGGTGTATAATGTTCAGTATTAAACAAATGCGCGTTTGAAGGTATATGATTATGCGGATGCCGCAATTTCTGAAAAACAGGCCGTTCATCATCACAGTGGCCATCGCCATCGTGCTGAGTTTGCTCATGATATTCACTTCGGGGAACAGCAGCACCGTAGTGGGAAACGGTATAGGCGCCGGCGTAACGCCTGTTCAGGGCGCGTTTGATACTTTTTCCAATGCTGTCGGCGACTTTTTCAGCAATATCTTCAACCCTACCAAAGCTGAGGCGGAAAACGTGGAACTGAAAAAACAGATAGCCCAGCTTCAGGAGGACTCCGCCCAGCTCCGCGAGCTTCAGAAGGAGAACGAACGCCTTAAAGAGCTTCTGGGATTCGTAGAGGAGAACACGACGTTTACTACCGTGCCTGCGCGCGTGGTAGGAAAAAACCCTGGCTTTTGGTTTGAAATGTTTGAGATCAATGTGGGGCGTTCCCAGGGTGTGGATAAGGACATGGCCGTAGTCAACTCGCAGGGCTTGGTCGGCAGGGTGGTAGAAGTCGGAGCCAACTGGAGCAAAGTGCTGGCTGTCATTGATCCAAGAAGCTCGGTAGCCGCGCTGCTTGAGCGTTCCCGCGATAACGGGATGGTGCACGGAATGCTTGACACCGAGGAAAGCACAGGGCTGTGCCAGATGTATTACCTGCACGCTGATGCCGACGTGCTCCCAGGTGACAAGATCATTACCTCAGGGCTTGGCGGAGTATTTCCCAAAGGGCTTTTAGTCGGTGAAGTCGTGGAGATCGGAAATCAGAGCGAAAGCGAGCAAAGGCGGGTCATGGTCAAGTCCGCTGTGGACTTCACGCATTTGGAAGAAGTGCTCGTGATCCGGCAGGAGGCCGGGTCCGTACCCCAGGGATAAGACAGGTGATGATATGGTCAAAGCGCTAGTCACTGCGCTGATACTCTTTTTAAATACCATGCTGCAGACGGTGATCTTTCCCAAGATAGATATCCTCGGTATTGCGCCGGATACTCTGCTGATCCTTTGCGTTTCGATAGGCGTACTGGGTGGCGGGTTGATGGGAATGTGGACGGGTCTTGCCGGAGGGCTTCTTATTGACATGCTCTTCGGGACGGCCTTAGGGTACAACGCGCTGGTATATATGCTTGTCGGCTACGCGGCAGGGCTGCTCCGGGAAAGATTCAACACCGACAACAACTGGCTGCCTCCTCTTATCGCGGCGGTAGCGTATCTTGCCAAAGCGGTCGTTGACATGCTGGCCATATATTTTGTGATGCGCCTTGGCTTTGGATTCTGGATATACCTCGGGAGATACATACTGCCCACGATGCTGATAACCGGTGCATCGGCCTTCCCGCTGCACATCCTGCTGCGGCAGCTTTTCAAACAAAAGTTCATGCGGCGGAGGAAGCAGAGGCCAACGCTTGAGAAGCGGCTCACGCCTCTGGAATGAGTCATGAATTCATTGTTTGGTGGATTCGAGTTAACATAAAGGTTTAGAGATGGCTCAGACTTAACTGTACAGGGTTTATGAGGAACAAATAAAGATGTTTTTATCAGGCTTTTTTGAAAAACTGAAAAACAGACAGGTGATCGCATATATCGTCGTGGGCACGATGTTCCTCGCGCTTTTAGCACAGCTGCTTGACCTGACGGTACGACAGGGCTCTGCGCTGGCGGACAAATCGGTGCAGAAAATGCAGCGCACCATCGTGCTTATTGGAGAAAGGGGAAAGATCCTGGACAGGAACGGGCTGCCCTTGGCCTACGACCTCCGAAGCTACGACGTGACATTTTACCGCGATCCTACCCGCGTGGGCGAGAAAAACAGGGCGCTTTACACAGACATCATCATGAAAGTGATCGATATCGTAGAACGGAACGGCGGCAAATTCAGCCAGAGCTTCTCTATAAAAAAAGGGATAGACGGCGTCTTCCTGTTTGACTGGGGAGATATCAGCGCTGATGCAGCGGAGCGCAGGGAAAAACTCTGGCGCCGGGATATGAGGTGCGAAAGTGACTGGGTGACGCCTGAGCAAATCTATATAGGCCTCCGTGCGCGCTACCAGATACCCGACGACATGCCCTATGAGAAGGCGGTCGAGTTGCTTTCCGTCTGGCAGGACGTCCAACTGAACTCCTATAAGGCGTATTCGCCCATCACCATAGCCACCGGCGTTTCCATGAATACCGTAGCCGAGATAGAGACGCGCGGAATGGAACTGGATGGGATCAGCATAGCCGAGAGCGCCACGCGCATTTATCCCAAAGATGAAACCGCAGCGCATATCGTGGGCTATATGGGAAAAATGTATACGAAAGAAACAGACGACGAAACCATCAAAAAGATGAAGGAAAAGGGATACAGCCAGAATGATTTCGTGGGAGTCAGCGGCATCGAAGCCACTATGGAAGAAGAGCTTTCGGGCGCCATCGGCACCCGCCAGGGCAAGCGCGTCGTAGAAGTGAACCATAAGGGCAAAATCATGCGGGAACTTGAAACGAGCTTGCCTACCCCGGGAAATAACGTAGTGCTATCCATAGACCTTCCGCTGCAAAAAGTGCTGGAAACAGCGCTGAAGAATAATATCCAGGAGATAAGGAACCGGCAAGAGGAAGCTATGG
>JAUYED010000110.1 GCA_030691525.1 Bacillota bacterium
CCCGAAAGGGCGCAAAGAGACCGGGTTATACGCCATCGCAGGAGCGAAACTGTTCGAGGAAGCGTTGGAAATGCGCCAGCGCTTCCATAGTGCGGCGTTTGCCTTTGATAAAACGGAAAAACACCAGGACGTCATCCGTCTGCTCGAAGAGTCGGGCATCCCTGTCTACGCAATGCCGGGCGCAATGATGGAAAGCGTATGCGGAACGGAGACGCCTCAGGGCGCTTTCGCGCTGCTTCATGCTCCGTCTTTCGATCTTCCCGATGATTTACTACAGCTTGGTACAAAGACCGTAGCACTGGACGGGGTGCAGGACCCCGGGAACGTTGGGGCGATCATGCGTACAGCGCAGGCCTTTGGAGCCGGTTCGGTGGTTTTAGGGAAGGGCTGCGCCAGCCCTCTCAATCCCAAGGTGGTGCGTTCCTGCATGGGGGCGATATTCCGCATCCCTGTATATGAAACGGACGATATAGCCGACCTTTTAGCCGTATTAAAGAATAAGGGCTATACCACGATCGCGGGGCATGTTCAGGGAAATGAAGAAACCCCGGCTTGTCTGGAACGGTGCGCGCTTGTCATAGGCAATGAAGCAAGGGGCGTTTCTCCCGGGGTCGAAAAACAGTGCAGCGTGCTCTGGCGGCTGCCCATGCCCGGGAGCATGGAGTCGCTGAATGCTTCGGTAGCAGCAGGAGTAATGATGTATGAGCTTTTTGTGCGGGAAAAGTAGTTTTGATCTTGGTTACTTGAATACCCGCAGGGGCGATGGTATAATATTCAAAAATGAATGATTCATGCGATGAAGGAGAAGAGTAGCAGGTGTGTTTTTTCACCCAGAGAGGGAAGGCCCGATGGCTGGAAGCCGACCCGTGAAAATGCTTTGTGAAGTTCGCTCCTGGAGCAGCGGTGCTGAAAAGTATCAGTAGGCCCGCCGGCAAATCAAGCCGATATCAAATGTAACGAGGCCTTCCGGCAGATGCCGAAGGCGAAAAACGGGTGGTACCGCGAAATGACCTTCGCCCCTGAAATTTTTTGGCGAAGGTTTTATATTTTCCCTTCGATATACTGAAAGGAGAAGCATATGCAGGAGGAAATCAAACGGCTCGAAAAAGAGGCGCAGGAAGCCATCGGGAGCGCAAAGGATACCGGCGCTTTGGAAGCCATCCGCGTCAAATACTTTGGCAAAAAGGGCGTGCTGACAGCATTGCTGCGTTCCATGGGCGCTCTGCCCACCGGGGAAAGACCTAAGGTAGGGCAGATGGTCAATGAAACGAGCCAGCGGCTTGAAGGGCTGCTCGAAAACCGCCTTGCAATATTTCAAAAGGCAGAGAAGCAGCAGCGGCTTGCCGAAGAGGCCATAGACATCACCATCCCCGCCAGAGAGATGCGCTTAGGGCGGCTCCATCCGCTGACGCTCGTATATCAGACAACGAGGGATATCTTCCTCGGGATGGGCTTCGAAGTGAGGGAAGGCCCCGAAGTGGAGTGGGAAAAGTATAATTTCGAGATGCTCAATATCCCTGAAAACCACCCTTCCCGGGACATGCAGGATACCTTCTATATCACCGATAAAATACTTTTACGGACGCATACCTCTCCGGTACAGGTGCGCACCATGCTGGCCCAGAAGCCGCCGATACGGATGATCTGCCCCGGGCGGGTCTACCGCGTAGACGAGGTGGACGCGACTCATTCGCCTATGTTCCACCAGATAGAAGGGCTGGTCGTGGATAAGGGCATCACGATGGGCGACCTCAAAGGCGTTCTCGATGTTTTCGCCAAAGCACTCTTTGGGCCTGCCACACGCACGCGGTTCCGTGCAAGCTACTTCCCTTTCACAGAACCCAGCGCCGAGATGGACGTCTCGTGTTCTGTCTGCGGCGGAGAGGGCTGCCGCGTCTGCAAGGGGACGGGTTTCATCGAGATCATGGGGGCCGGGATGGTCCACACCAGCGTCCTGCAGGGCTGCGGCATAGACCCCAGGGTCTATAGCGGGTTCGCGTTCGGGATGGGGTTAGACCGTATGGCCAATATGAAATACGGCATCGCAGACATCCGGCTGCTCTATGAAAACGATATCCGTTTCCTCGAGCAATTCTAAGGGAAAGCGAAGGAGAAAAAATAAAATGATAGTGCCCTATAAATGGCTGAAACGATATATAGAGATCGGCGTGCCCATTGAAGAATATGCCCGGCGGATGATAATGGCGGGAACGGGGATAGAATCCATTACGAAGCAGAATGATGGCATGGACGATACCCTCATCGAATTTGAATTGAACGCCAACCGTACCGACTGCATGAGCATTATCGGTATAGCAAGGGAAAGCGCGGCGGTGTTGGGGGTGGATTGGACGCCTCCGAAGGTTTTCGCTCATGAATCGGGAGGAAACATCGGCGATATAGCGTCGGTACAGGTTGATGACCCCGCGCTCTGCCCGAGGTACATGGCGCGCGTGGTTAAAAACATAAAGATTGCGCCTTCTCCCGTCTGGATGCAGCAGGCGCTCAAATCCGCAGGAGTGCGGCCGATAAACAATGTCGTAGATGTTACCAATTATGTGATGCTCGAAATGGGGCAGCCGCTCCACGCCTTCGACCTCGACAAAGTCCGGGGTGGAAAGATCATCGTCCGAAGGGCAGAAGAAGGCGAGAAGCTGGCTACTCTGGATGGCAAGGAAAGGGAGCTGGACGATGAAACGCTTCTGATATGCGATGCGCAGGGCGGCATAGCCATCGCGGGCGTCATGGGCGGAGGCAACAGCGAAGTGAGCGAGAGCACCAAAGCCGTGCTCATCGAATCGGCCAAATTTGACCGGGCAAACAACCGGCGTACGGCAAGGGCGCTGGGCATAGCGACGGAGGCCTCAATAAGGTTCAGCAAGGGATTGGACATTGCGGGGGTAGCCCTGGCGCTTGACCGCGCGGCGCAGCTGATGCAGGAGATAGGCGCAGGCGAAGTCGTTTCAGGCGTCATTGATATATGCAGCGCGGAAGTCAGAAACCGGTATATCCAGGTTTCCGTCGAAAGTGTCAACCGGCTCCTCGGATCGAACCTCTCCAGCAAAGAAATGGTTTCTCTGCTGAAAAGATTGCATATCTCCACGCAGGAGCGGGGCGGGATGCTTCTCTGCGATATCCCCACCTTCCGCGAGGACATCGAGGGTGAGGCGGACATCGCCGAAGAAGTGGCGCGGCTCTACGGCTACGAAAATATCCCTATGACGCTGATGAGGGGGGATATCGCCTGCGGGATGCTGACGCGGGAACAGGCGCTGCGCGACAAGCTCAAGCAGACATTGGCGGCTATGGGTTTCTATGAATGCAGCACCTATTCATTCACAGGCGAAAAGCCGATGGACATGCTGCTCATACCTGCAGGCCATGAACTGAGGAATATGGTCAGGATAAAAAATCCGCTGGGCGAGGAGCAGCAGTACATGCGTACGACGGCTGCCACGGGGATGATGCAGGTGGTCGCGGCTAATATCAATAAGAAAAATAAAAACGGCATGTTTTTTGAAATATCCAATCTCTATTTCCCGAATGGTGAAGACCTGCCTGCCGAAAAACTGGCCGCTTGCCTCGCAGCTTACGGCGATACCGGTTTTTATCAAATGAAAGGCGCACTTGAAGAGGTTTGCCGCGCCGCTGGAACGCCGCCGCCCCGCTACGAGGCCGGAGGATCGAGCTGGCACCACCCCGGGCGGTGCGCCATTATCTATCTGGATGGGAAACAGGCCGGGAGCTTTGGCGAAGTGCACCCCGACTGCATGAAGGCCTTCGGCATTGAAGGCCGCGCATATATCGGAGAAATAGACCTTGGCCTTGTCATCTCCCTTTCTTCGGAGGAAAAGAGGTACACGCCGCTCCCCCGGTACCCTTCCCTCGAAAGAGACCTTGCGCTTGTGGTGGACAGGAGCGTACCTGTGGGCAGGATCCAGCAGACCATGGAAGAAGTATGCGGGGAATTGCTTGAAAGCGTGAAACTTTTTGACGTATATGAAGGGTCGCAGGTGGAAAAGGGCAAAAAAAGCGTGGCTTTTTCCCTCTATTTCCGCGCAAAAGACAGGACATTGACAGACGAAGAGGCAAATGCGCTTCTTGATAAACTGCTGGAAGAACTAAAAAAGCAGCACGGAGCTGTGCTGCGTATATAAAAAGACAGGGGCGGCTGCCAAAGAGATCCGGCAGCCGCCCCTGCTTGAGACGATTTATGACTCTTCGTTTTTCACTTCAGTATACCCGTATATTTTCATCAACTTATTATCCAGCTCTTCGGCTGCAGAATATCCCATGCGCTTTAGCCGGTAGTTCATTGCCGCCACTTCCACGACGATGGCAAGGTTGCGCCCGGGGGTGACCGGCATCGTGACCGTAGGTATCCTGACGTCCATCAGCGTTGTATATTCCTCATGGATGCCGAGGTGCTCATACTCTTTGGAGTTGTCCCACAGCTCCATATTCATCAGTATCTCGATGGACTTTTCCTGTACCACCGCACCCACGCCGTAAACCGTCCTTACATCTATGATGCCGATGCCCCGTATTTCCATGAGGTGGCGTATCAGTTCAGGCGAGCGGCCTATAAGGACGTCATCGGATACCCTTTTCATCTCCACCACGTCGTCCGCCACCAGCCGGTGCCCGCGCTTGACGAGCTCCAGAGCAAGCTCGGATTTGCCTATGCCCGATTCGCCTGCGATCAGTATGCCGACCCCGTAGACATCCATGAGCACACCGTGCCGTGTGATCTGCGGAGCAAGCACGCCGTCAAGGTACACCATCGTCCTGTGCCCTATCTTCGTCGTAGCCAGAAGGGATCTCAATATGGGGACGTCATACATTTTTGCAGCGTCCAGCATGGCTTTGGGCGGCGTATGGTTGCGGGCGAGGATGACGCAGGGGATGGGATAGCTGAAAAACTGCTCCATGCGCTGCTTTAGGACATCAGGCGGAAGCTTGCCAAGATAGGTGATCTCAAGATTCCCTATAAGCTGAACGCGGCTTGCGGCGAAGTGCTCGAAAAAGCCCGAGAACTGCATCGCCGGCCTGTTGATGTCGCTCGTATCGGCTTCGATGTAATCCCTTTTGCCCATCTGGACGATAAGCAGGTTAAGGTTTTCGGCAAATTCTTTTATAGGTACGATTTTTTTCAAAGCCTTCAACTCCCAAGAATGAACTGTTCTATGGCTCTAGCCGCGCCATCATCTCTGTTTGAGCGGGCTACATAGTCTGCCGTGGTGCGTACAGCTTCGGAGGCGTTGGCCATTGCCACGCCGAAGCCCGCAAAAAGGATCATGCTCATATCTATCAGCCCGTCTCCTATTGCCATCACGTTTTCCCGGCTGAACCCGTACATTTTTGCGATGTATTCCACCGCCGCGCCCTTTGAGGCGCCCACGCGGTTGAATTCCAAATAGATCGGTTTGGATGTCGTTATATTATACTTTCTCCCGAATCTTTGCTTGGCCTTGGTCATCAGTTCGGTCACTTTTTCGGGCTTTTCGATCAGCAGCACCTTGGGCGTATGTACCTCGGTGTCTCTCAGGTTTGGCACCTCTATGCCTTTCAGCCCGTTGAACTCATGGTACTGCCGGGTGTACTCATTTTCCCTCTCATAGCAAAAGCCATCGTCCGTATAAGTTTGGTAGTGCACTCCCTCTTCCAGCGCAAATGCGATGATCTCCCTGGCCTGCCGCGGGCTGAGGAAGCAGGCGTAGAGCCGTTTGCCGTCCATCCCGAAGATTTCCGAGCCCCCCTGGGTGATCACGGGAGCATCCAGTCCCAGCTGCGCGGCATATATCTTTACACAGTCAAAGTGCCTGCCTGTCGCAAGGACCACCTTGACGCCCTGCTTTGCGGCATTTTTTACCGCCCTCTCTGCACGCGGGGTTATCTTTGCGTCCTGGTCGAGCAAGGTATCGTCAAGGTCGAGTGCCAGCAGTTTGATTTTCATTTTCGATCCTCAAATATATAAATAATAAGATATACGGATTCATAAGCATCTTCCCTAATATTATAAGCTAAAAAACTTATTTATCAAACAGTATCTGCATCGCTTTGGCCGTGATAGTGGGCGTACACCGCCCTGGCGCTCCTGATATCCATGCCCGGAGCGGCGCGCAGTTGCTCTACGCTGGCCGAGGCGATCTCATCCTTGCTGGCAAAATGCTGCATCAGGGCGATACGTTTTTTGGGGCCGACGCCGGATATGCCTTCCAGCTCCGATTGCAGCGAGCCCTTCCCCCGTAAACTCCGGTGGTATGAGATGGCAAAACGGTGTGCTTCGTCGCGGGCTCGTTCCAGAAGGTGCAGCGCAGGGGAGCGCAGCGGCAGGCGGACGGGCTCCTCCTGCCCGGGCAGGTATATCTCCTCCATCCGCTTGGCAAGGCCTGCAGCGGGGATGCTCACCCCTGCCTCCCGCATGGCCGCAAGCGCCGCATTGAGCTGCCCTTTCCCGCCGTCAATGAGCACCAGGTCAGGCAGGACGCCAAAGCCCGCGGTCAGCCCCTGGCCGCTCTCCTGCTTCCACCTCCGGAAGCGGCGGAGCACCACTTCGTGCATGGAGGCAAAATCATCAGCGCCCTCTACCGTTTTGATCTTAAACCGCCTGTACTCCTTTTTTTGTGCTCTGCCGTCAACAAAGACGGTCATCGAAGCCACTGAATCCGTCCCCTGGATGTTTGAGATGTCAAAGGCCTCGATGCGGTGCACAGGCGCAGCGATGCCCAGCGCTTCGCAAAGCGCGATCTGTGCCCCTTCGTTCCTCTCCCATTCGTTATGGCTGTACCTGCTTTCCTTTTCCATCGCCTCAATGGCATTTGTCTCCGCCAGCATCACGAGCTTTTTCTTTTCCCCTTTGACAGGGCAGAGGATGTGCACCCTGCGTCCTGCTTTCCGGCTGAGGTAAGCTTCCAGAAGCGGCTGCGACGGTATAGGTACCGGCAGAAGCACTTCGGGCGGTGCCTGAAGCACAAAGGAATAGACCTGCTGAAGGAATGGCTCCCAGATATCCTCGTCCTTCTCCCCGCCAACTTCCTCAAAAAAATATTTCTGCGAGCCGATTATCTTGCCCTGCCGCACGAAAAACGCCTGTATGACGGCGTTGTCCCCTTTTCTGGCCATGCCGAGGGCGTCGCGGTCGTGCCGCCCCGCCGTGATGGCCTTCTGGCGCTGTACCATCCTCTCGATAGCTGCGATCCTGTCACGCAGCCGGGCTGCTTTTTCAAATTCCATGCTTTTTGAGGCCCCGTTCATCTCTTCTTTCAGAGAAGAAAGGACTTCTTCATACTTACCGCCAAGAAACGCACATGCCTGTTTCACCAGTTCCGCATACTCTCCGAGGCTGATGTTGCCCGCACAGGGGGCGAGGCAGCGCCCTATATGGTAGTTCAGGCAGGGGCGGTCTCCCCTCTTCCTTGCTTTTTCGATATCCTTGGTGCAGGAGCGCAGCGGGAAGTTTATTGCTATCTCGTCCATCAGCATTTTTTTGGATACGGCAAGGTAGGGCCCGAAATACTTGGCGCCGTCGTCTTCCAGCTTTCGCACCCACTCCACGCGCGGATACGGCGTTTTTACGTTGATTTTCACGTACGGGAAGTTTTTATCGTCCTTGAGCAGGATATTGTAGCGCGGCAGGTGTTTTTTGATAAGGTTGCATTCGAGGGCGAGCGCTTCCAGCTCGCTGTCCGTGATGATATACTCGATATCCGATACCTTCTGCGCCAGCGCGCATACCTTGACGTCCTGGCGGGCAGGCGAATGGAAATACTGGCGCACGCGGTTTTTGATGGAGAGCGCCTTGCCTACGTAGATGACCTCGCCGCCTGCATCCTTCATGATGTAGACGCCGGGCTTATCGGGAAGGTTTTTCAGTTTTTGGGAAAGCAGCTCTTCCATTCTTCTTGAATACCCCGATCTATTGATATATAACCCTAAGCGGGCTGTTTATAACCGGTGTATCCGGATCATAACGCTGACGGCATGCCAACATTTGCTCAAGGTTCCCTTAGCACAGCTATTTTACCATAAATGCGCTCGCGGCCACCAATAAGCGCTTTTTTGCCTTAGAATAGAAAAAGCGTAGGTCAAAATCTTCTGCCCTGCGTATAATACAGACTGCTTTTTTATTTTTGCATCTCTCCAAGTTTCTTCAACCCCTCGTCAAACGGCGGATAAACGGCCCCTTTTTCCGTCACGATGGCGGTGATGTTTTCATGCGGCGTCACAAAGTAAAAATATTTTAAAAATTTGACATGGATTTTGTAACGAATTTCAGTTTTTTTCGGTTCATATGTATGGAGGAGTAAAACTACAAGTTTTACTGATATTGCATGATTTCATAAAAGAATCAATACCAGAGAGAATTTTTTATCGTATTATGACTAATAATGTCTAATAAGGGAAAACTATTGTAATAAAATATGAACGGTATTACAATATTATTGGCAAAGAGGAAAATAATATCCAGAAGACGACTTCCATAGTATCGAGACGTGCATACCTATTAGGTGGAAGGTCTAATTTTTCCGAAAGGAATTAAAAAAACAAAGGAGGCAAGCGTATGTTGACACACGGAAGAAAACTAAGCTCCATAGTTCTTGTTCTACTGCTTATTTGTACGGCAGTATCGGTGTCTACTCCTCAAAATGCTTTGGCCGCCACAGATGAGCCGCAGAAGGTGCGCGAAATTACCGAATTAAGGGAAAGTGATTCAAAGACGTATCAGCTATCTGACGGGACATATGAATGGGTTGGTTATCCCGAAGATGTTCATTACTTGGATCAAAATGGTGATTATCAAGACATTAGCAATAGCATAATTTTAGAGAACAAGAAAATAGGCGATGTAGATTATGGCTATAAGAATAAGGCTAATAAATATACTGTTAGGTTTGCTACTAATGCTTCTGACGCTAATCTTGTAATGATGGATTATCAAGATAAATCAATTGCTTTTGGTTTGGTGGATACTAAAGCTTCAAATGCAGTCAAAACAGAAAAGATTGATAGTAAAATATTATCGGATATGGTTGATACACAAAGTTGCGTTGAATACAAAGATATTTATCAAGATGTTGACTTGATGTACGAATCCAAAACATATGGTGTAAAAGAGTACATTATACTGAATCAACCGACTGATAAAAATGAGTTTTATTTTAATATTATGCTGGATGGCTTAACAGTCAAGGAAGATAATGGTAATGTGATTTTTGTTGATAAGAATGGCAAAACAGTATTTGAAGCAGGAAAGTTATTTGCAGTGGACAATAACGGAGCGGTAACCGAAGATGTAAAATGTGTTGCTATGGAAAATAATGGTTCTTATCAGCTGAAGGTCACGGTTGACAAATCTTATTTGGCTGACGCAAACAGAGCTTATCCGATAATCATTGACCCGTCGGTTATGATAACAGGCAGCTCAGTCACATTTGATTCTTATGTTAGTTCCAGAAACGGAGATGCTAATTATTACTTAAGCGACTACATA
>JAUYED010000115.1 GCA_030691525.1 Bacillota bacterium
AAAAATCTCCCGCCCTGATGTATTCCTTCCCTTTAAGCACGGATTTATTTGAAGGCCCGAGGTCTGCGCTCCCGCCGATGATATTTGGCATTTTTGCAGCCAGTTTGTTCAGCACTTCTCCTGAGGCCGTGCGCGTAGAAACGATTGACGCTCCGCCGAAATTGAAAAGCGATGCGTCGTCTTCCAGCCCTTCGGGAAGTGCGCCGCTGTGCCATGCTTTCCACTCAGCGGCGAGAATCGGGTGGGCTTTTTCGTATCTTTCAAAGAGCGCGTCCCATCGCGCTTCATGTTTATCCGCGTCCTTTTTCAGTATCTTCATCATTTTGGAGACTTCATCCGGCACAGTGAACGGCGGGCAGCCATAGCATAGTTTTTCGCGCGTGAGCCGGATATTTTCCTCGCCCAGCGGCTCTCCGTGCGATCTGGCGCTTCCCTCCAGCGGGGAGCCGTATGCGATCTGCGTTTTCACGATGATGAGCGTGGGGCGGTCGGATCTTTTCGCTTTTTCGATGGCCCTTGTTATCTTTTCGACATCGTTCCCTTCGGGGACCTTGAGCACGTTCCATCCGTAGGCCTCATAGCGTCTGCCTACGTCTTCGGTGAAGGCCATGCCGGTGCTTCCCTCGATGGTTACATCGTTGCTGTCATAAAGGACGATAAGCTTGCTGAGCTTCAGCATGCCCGCTAGAGAGCTCGCCTCGGCCGTAACGCCTTCCATCATGCACCCGTCGCTCACAAGAACATAGGTATTGTGGCTTACGATATCATAGCTCTCGCGGTTGAACTTTGCAGCGAGGTGCGCTTCAGCGATGGCAAAGCCGACGGCATTTGCCAATCCCTGCCCCAGCGGGCCGGTGGTAGTCTCGATGCCTTTGGCAAGCCCGTATTCCGGGTGTCCTGCGCAGGGGCTGCCCCACTGCCTGAAATTTTTTATGTCCTCAATAGTTATCCCGTAGCCGAAAAGGTGGAGCAGGGAGTAAAGCAGCATAGAGCCGTGCCCTGCCGAAAGGATGAACCGGTCGCGGTCTACCCAGCCGGGGTTCCCGGGGCTGTGCTTCAAACATCTTGAAAAGAGCGCCCAGGCCATAGGGGCCGCGCCCATAGGAAGCCCGGGGTGTCCTGATTTTGCTTTTTGTATCGCTTCGGCTGAAAGCATCCTGATGGTGTTGACTGCAAGCTGGTCTTTTGCTCCCACGTGATTTTCCTCCAAGAGTATATCAATTTATGCGCTTATCTTTTGAATGAGCCGGTATACGGGCGCAAGCAGCAAAAACCCTTTCTCCACGTCGTCTGCGATCCCTGGGGACAGTGCCTTTTCTACTATTCCCTGGCTGTGTTCATAGTAGAACGACCTTTTCCGGTAGAGCTGTTTCAGCTGCCCGGGAAGTTTTTCTTCATCCGGCAGTTTCTTTTTATAATCTTCGCCTTTTAAAGAAAAAAAGCTTTTCAATTCGGGTTTGTCTATAGTGTCCAGGAAGCTCTTCGGGTACGCAAGCATTGCCTGACGGAGCTTGTCCATCCGCTCTTTCTGCGGGCCGTACATGCCCATGCCGAATCCGTACCCGAATGGCGTAAGTTCAAAGTAGTATCCGCAGCCCTCGCCGAGCGATTCCCCCTCATGCCGGTATGCCAGCCACATATGGTCCCTGTAGGGAGATTTGTCATTGCTGAAGCGCGTGTCGCGGCGGATCCGCGATATGGCGCGACTGGGCAGGGTGACCAGCGTATCGTCTATCTTTTGCATCAGCGGCTCCAGGCGGGCGGCAAGCAGAAGAAGCGGCTCCTGAACATACCTGGCGAAATCTGGCCTGTTTGCTTCAAAAAACGCTTTATTGTTATTTAAGCCGATAGACAGCAGAAAATCAAACGTTCCCTGGTAGAACCCTTCGAAAACCTTTCCCATGCTCTTTTTCGCCTTTCGTGCCGGCTTGTATGGCTTAAAGCGAGCGGGTTTGCTCCGCTCGCCGATAAGGTTCATTAGAAGTTTGTCCTGTCATGGTAGCGGCTGTGCCTTTTTATTTCGAGGCCCCGCCGTGAACCCGGACCTCCCGAAGGCGGCGGATCGTTATTCGTTGGCCTTTTCTTTACTTTGCCCTTTTTCAGCACAAAGATGAGCGCAGCAACCACGAAGATGACCAGCGCCGCGATGACTATCAGCAGTATCAACAGTCCGTTGAGGTTGCCTATCCCGCCCGGGGCCTGCGACGGAGGCGTGCCTACGCTGACCGAGACAGCATCGGCTCTGCTTTCATAGCCCACGCCGTTTATATCCTGCGCAGTCACTTTGAATGTATATATCGTGGTTTTATCCACCTGGAACTCTTTATGCAGCACTTCTTCACCGACATCCAGCGTGGCAAGGGACTCTACCTCTCCGAGTACGTCTTCCGTCACCTTTACATTGTAAAGCTGCGAGGTGCCGGTGTTCCTGAGGGTTATGGTAAATTCCACCGTGCCTGGGATTTCTATCTTGTCCGCAGCCGGCTGGACTTCAATGGACAGGCCCGAGCCCGCGCTCTGTGTGCCCACCTTGATCTCGAGCGGTGCAGACTCGGAACTGAATGCGACGCCTGTTGGATCCTTGCCATTCGCGGTAAATATATAGGTGTTGGTAGAATCAGGTATGAACGTATAGGGGAACGAAACGTACTTGCCCGCTTCGATGCCCAATACGGTCTTTATCTGATGCCCTTTATCATCCGTAAGTTTTATATCCGTCAGGCGTACGTTGCCCGTATTTTCGAGCTTGAAGCTAAGCGTCACCGTTCCCCCCGTATCCACCTGTGTCTTGTCCGCCGTCACGGTGATGAGAAGCAGCGCGCTAACCACCTTGATGTCCTGGGTGGGCGCCGATGTGATATGGTCACTTCCCGCCGCTTTGTACGTAGCGACGGCAGCCGACTGCGTATCTTCATTGACGGTAATATTTTTGGTATATGTTACACTCTCGTTCACCTTCAGCGTCAGGTTGCTAACCACGGTATTTCCCGGAATGTCTTTCAGGCAGGGGTCAGTGACCGTAAGCTCCGTGATGTCAACATCACCGTGATTCTGTAGAGTGTATCCTATATTTACGCTCTGCCCCTTGGGCACGAGAGTCTTATCAGGGATGGCCGTCATATCAAGTTTGACAGTCGCTGTCTTCCGGGCGATCGTCACAGGGGTTGTAACCGATACCGTTTCCCCCGTTTCTGAGTTATCATAGAGGAGAGTGAACTGTATAGAGTGGCCTATTTCGCTTTCCTGAACGCTGTATGTGATAACAACGTCGCTATTGGATGCGCCAGGTTCCACGCTGAATTCGTCAGGATTTAGAGGCGGCTCTTCGCCCTTTTTTATTTTACAACTGTCAATACGAACACTTAAGTTGTTTAATATAATAAACGTTATATCCACGTACCCTGGCTGCGTCAGCTCGCTGGGGTCCGCCGTTCCTGAAAACTGTACGTCGCCCGTATCCGTAGCAGACGCTGTGGGCATGAAGGTGAACAGCGTCAATATCATAGCAAGCGCCATGAAAGCGGCAGCTGCTTTTTTTCTCATTTTATACCCCCCTATGGAAGCCGCCCCGGCCGCAGGCGGTTTTGCCTTATATCATTAATGCGGCGTAATGCCAAATCAGGTGCTTTTTAACAACCGGCTAACAGTAAAATTCTACTTCAAGCCATCCTTTTTGTCAATTAAGCGTGGGCTTACACGCGCTCCACCCAGCCGTATTTATCGGGAAGCGCGCCGTACTGTATGCCGGTGAGCAGCTCGTATAACTTGGCACTGAGCGCGCCCAGCTTCCCATCGTTGACAACGATGCGTTTTTGTCCGAGGACCAGCTCGGACACCCCTGAGATCACGGCGGCAGTGCCCGTACCGAAAACCTCTTCCAGCATCCCATCCTCCGAAGCGTGGAAAAGCTCCCCGACCTCGATCTGCCTTTCCTCCACGGCGATGCCCATGTCCCGCGCAAGCCGCATGACCGAATCGCGCGTTATGCCCGGGAGGATGCTTCCCGTCACAGCGGGAGTGACGAGCCTGCCCCCGATCTTGAAGAAAATATTCATGGAGCCGACTTCTTCAACGTACTTCCTGTGCACGCCGTCCAGCCACAGCGCCTGTACGCAGCCGCAATCATGCGCCTTCTGCCCCGTTATCAAGCTTGCGGCGTAGTTGCCGGCACATTTGATAGACCCGGTGCCTCCGGGCACGGCGCGAACGTATTCCTCTTCCACCAAAATGCTGACCGGCTTCAGCCCTTCTGCATAGTACGCTCCTACGGGCGAAAGAATGATAAAAAACAGATATTTATCGGAAGGCCGGACTCCCAGCGCCGTATCCGTGGCGATCATGGTAGGACGGATATACAGCGATGTCCCATGAGACCACGGCACCCAGTCCTTTTCTATGCGAAGC
>JAUYED010000047.1 GCA_030691525.1 Bacillota bacterium
CCATATCGGGAATATGGACTGGATAATCAAACAATATGATATCGGCGCTTTCTACATGCCCAAAAAGAGCCATACGACCGATGCCTATAAGGATATGGCCAACGCCCTTCTGGAAAGGGACATCAAGGCCAAGGAGGCCAAATCGGGCGTGCTCATTGACTTTGACAGCCAAGTGGAGTGCGAATTCCTCGCGCCCATCGGCACGAAATATGACGACCTCAACGACTACAGCGCGGTCCTGAAGATCACCTTCGGCAACACGTCTTTCCTGCTGGCAGCGGATGCGGAAAAGACCTCCGAGGATGAGATGATAAGCAAATACGGGGCCCTGCTCAAAAGTGATGTATTAAAGGCAGGGCATCACGGGAACGGGTCCTCTTCCACCCTGGCACTTCTCGCTCTGGTGAAACCGCAATTTTCAGCCATCAGCATGAAGGACATCAACGAATACGGCGACCCGCAGGATAAACTAAATTTCTTTAAGCGCTTTACTATGGATGGCGGGAAGCTTTACAGGACGGATGTTGACGGGGATATAACATTCATATCTGATGGAATGAAGATAACGGTGGAAACATCGGGGAAGTAAATATTATCATTTTTTACGTGCGGTATGTAATCTACTAATACCTATTTTTCGAAGAATAAAAGCTAGTAGTGCGTAAACATTATAATACGTTTTACCATTTAGCCCAAACTTCCATACCTTTGCTACTTTAACATACGTCAGCATTGATTATCACCTCTTTCAAATAGAATAATTGTTCGTATCTATCTTAACATCAGTATTGGTAATATAAAGGGATTATGGTAAAATAAAAAAGAAAATACACGAAAATAACAATAATAAAGTGCGGGGGTTGTGATAATTATGGCTGACTGGAAAAATAAGCTTTACTTCGGTGATAATCTGGATATTATGCGGGAATATATTGACGATGAAAGTGTAGACCTAATATATCTCGACCCCCCCTTTAATAGTAAGGCTAATTATAACGTTTTATTTGGTGAAGCTAATGGCACTAAATCAGAGGCACAGATAACTGTATTTGAAGATACCTGGCATTGGGGGCAAGATTCGGAAAACATATATCATGAGATTGTAAAACAGGGTCCTAAAAAATTGTCAGATTTAATATGTACACTACGTAGTTTTTTAGGTACTAATGATATGATGGCTTACTTGACCATGATGGCCCCGAGGCTGGTGGAGCTACGGCGCGTTTTGAAGCCAACCGGAAGCATATATTTACACTGTGATCCTACAGCGAGCCATTATTTGAAGCTGGTTATGGATTCTGTGTTTGGATTTAAAAACTATCGAAATGAAATCATCTGGCAGCGAACACTCGCAGGTAAACCTATCTACCGAAATCTCCCCCGGAATTCAGACGTAATCTTTTGGTTCACAAAGTCAGATAACTATTATTTCGATCCAATACTTGTGCCGCTATCCGAGGAGGACAAGGCAACATTTAACCTTGATGACGGCGATGGTAGAGGGCGTTATAATACGCAGCCGATTATTAACCCAGCGGACAGGCCTAATCTTAAATACATATATACGGACCTTAAGGAGCGAGATTGGAATCCACCAAAGACTGGTTGGAGGTTTAACCAAGAGAGAATGCATCAACTGGAATTAGAGGGTCGGCTTGTTTTTGGGAAGACATCAATTAGAGAAAAGTACTACTTGAGTGAGCGGGAGAAAAAGGGGAAACAGCTGTCAAACATCTGGTCTGATATACCCATCGTAGGTCAAGATGAACGACTTGGCTATCCCACTCAAAAGCCCGAAGCCCTGTTAGAGCGCATTATCAGAGCAAGCAGCAACGAGGGCGATATCGTAATGGACCCATTTTGTGGTTGTGGTACTACAATTGCTGTATCTGAACGTCTTAAAAGAAAGTGGATTGGAATAGATATTACACATTTGGCAATTACTTTAATGAAACACAGACTAGAAGACACTTTTAAAACTGATTTATCAAAATATGAAGTTATTGGCGACCCTAAAGATTTACATAGTGCAATAGCCCTAAGTGAGCAAAATAAATACCAGTTTGAGTGGTGGGCATTAGGATTGGTTGATGCTAGACCTGTGCATGATAAGAAAAAGGGTGCTGATACAGGAATTGATGGTTATATTTATTTTTTTGATGATGATACGAATAAAGCAAAGTCAATTATTTTATCGGTAAAAGGCGGCCATGTTACAGTCAGTCAAATAAGAGATTTGAAGGGCGTAGTTGAAAGAGAAAAAGCTTGTATAGGCGTCTTTATAACTTTAGTTGAGCCAACTAGACCTATGAAGGAGGAAGCCATTTCAGCAGGATTTTATGAACCAGCATTTTTCCCAGATACGCGATATCCCAGAATACAAATAATTACCATCGAGGAATTATTAAACGGAGGACAGATTGAGTATCCACGGCTAAGCTCTGAGGTCACATTTAAGAAAGCTAAGCGAAAATATAAAAAAGATAGTGGGCAAATAGGCATCTTTTAATTTCAGTTTATCAGCATCGTTAAGCAACAAATATAATGGCTATCCATCGTAGTTGCGAAGCTGCTGGGGGCGTGAGGGGGGCATTAATTATCTTCAAGGATGTTTAAATAGTCAAGAGATGCATTTTTAACCAGTTGAATTCTTTCGCTCAGTCTGCCGGCTCACCTTCAAGGTCTACTTTAGATATAATCCAACGGTGCAAGTTAAAAAGCAGATTGGTCATTTCATGGTATTTTTTGGTGTAAAAATCACGAAAATCTGTTTTTTTATTGTTAACTCCTGCTTGTCGTATAAAGCATTGATTTAAATAGAACGAGTTCGATAAATCAATTGCCCATTTATTGTGATTATAATGCAAAGCATTTCTAAGATTATGTGAAAAATCGTATAAATCATGATCCATTGGGAATAGACCTGCCTCAGAAAGCTCCTTAATCAATGGAATAGAATCCTTTTCAGGGTAAATCTTCTCTATAATATTAATAGCATCATAAATTTCATAAAGTCGTATTGCAATTTGTTTTGAAATAAAATACATCCAAATATCATTCGATTCTAGCCATATTGAACTTTCCAAAAAATTTTCGAGAAGGAATTTCAAGCTACCTATCTCATGTAGAATTATCATTAAGCAGTAGGTAATCTCGAATGAATATGGTGATTTTTCTAGCACATAATCAATTTTTACATCCTCATGATGTATTATATCTTTGTTAGGTGATTTGATGGTTAGGGGAGTTGGCATACTGCTGAGTATTCCTCCGATTAGCTCTTCTACTGGGAAGCGTAAAGAATTTAGTGTTGAAGCTAGCTCTTTTGAGTATTGCTGTATTCTGTCACCAATTATTTTACCATTTTTAATCATATCTGTATCTCTAAGTATATCCCATGGAAATAATGTTGAACCCATAAGAATTTTCTTGCTACCGTTCAATAGTTGTATTAGTTCTAAATCATTGCGAAGATTATATATGTCATCTTTAGGTTCTGTTAGAAAAGCTCTTTTTAAATCTAAAATTGAAGCATTAATTCTTCTAGATTCAGATTCAAAAGTTTTTTCTTTAGAAATAAATAAATGAACATGATGGCGAATTTTTTCAATGTTCTTCCAAAGAACGCTCTGATCATCGAAACGATAACCATATCTGGACATAAATTTATTGGCTTCAAAAACAAATATCGAAGCATCTCTTATGGTTGTATAAGATAGAAAGGCATTGCATCTGCTATTACCCAACTTAGCATAATTAACATAGGCAACTAAAAGATAATAATGACAGATTATGTCTAGAAATAAGCTGATACTGGTATTTATATTTAGGGGTATTTTGTTTTTACTCATTCTATATCTCCTGACATATATAAAGTATCTTCTGCTCACATAATACCATAAAAACTGCTTACAGGTTCAAATCCTGTAAGCAGTTTGCAAACTGGCGCACCCGACAGGAATTGAACCTGCGGCCTTTCGAGTCGGAGTCGAACGCTCTATCCCCTGAGCTACGGGTGCATATCCTATTTTAAGTACATCAAAGCCCGCAGTCAAGTAATTGGGAGAGGGGCTGCGGGTATTTGGGAAAGGGGCTTTCGCCCCTCTTCCCAAACCCACACCCTGAATTAGGACGGGTTGCTTCGTTTGATTATGTCAATTACAAAGACAGGCCAAGAGATTGCCGCGTCGCTTCGCTCCTCGCAATGACAGGGGGAAAAGAGTGCAACCCTTCCTTATACACCGGAAGGATTGCACTCTTTAATTCTATTATGAATGAGTTGAACTGGTTTACTATTACTTTGCGTCCACTTCGGCCATGTGGATAACGAGGTCGCAAGTCTTGCATGAATAGCCCCATTCGTTATCGTACCAGGCGACAAGCTTTACGAAGGTCGGGGAGAGCTGGATGCCTGCGCCCGCATCAAAGATGCTCGTCCTAGTATCGCCGATGAAGTCTGAGGAGACCACTTCGTCCTCGGTATAGCCGAGTATGCCCTTGAGCCTGCCGTCGGCTGCTTTTTTCATGGCGGCCTTGATCTCATCATAGGTACAGGGCTTTTCCAGACGGCATGTCAGGTCTACGACGGAAACATCGGATACCGGCACGCGGAACGCCATGCCAGTAAGCTTGCCATTGAGCGCGGGGATGACCTTGCCTACGGCTTTGGCTGCACCTGTAGAGCTGGGGATGATATTATAGTTGGCAGCTCTGCCGCCTCTCCAGTCCTTCTTTGACGGCCCATCAACCGTTTTCTGCGTAGCGGTGACGGCGTGGATGGTGGTCATAAGCCCTTCAAGGATGCCGAAATTATCGTTCACGACCTTGGCAAGCGGCGCAAGGCAGTTGGTGGTGCAGGAAGCGTTGGATACGACTTTCATATCCGGTGTGTACTTATCCTCGTTCACGCCCATAACGAACATGGGGGCGTCCTTGGAGGGAGCGGAGATGATGACCTTTTTCGCGCCCGCCGTGAAGTGCGCAGCGCATTTTTCGGTATCTGTGAAAACGCCTGTAGACTCCACGACGTATTCCGCGCCGCATTCCTTCCAGGGTATTTCCTCGGGTTTCATTGCGCCGTAGACGCAGATCGGCTTGCCATTTATCACGAGTTTGCCGTCTTTGGCTTCCACGGTGCCCTTGAACTCCCCGTGCACGGTATCATACTTCATCATGTATACCATATACTCCAGGTCTATGAAGGGGTCGTTGATGCCCACGACTTCGATTTCCGGCCTGTTCACTGAAGCGCGCATCACGAGGCGCCCGATGCGGCCGAATCCGTTGATGCCCATTTTTACTGCCATTTGCTGTTTCCTCCTAAGCTAAAATTAATATATTAAATTTAATACCAGACGCCACAATCTTTCTTATGATATCCTAATCGCGGGATATTTTCAAGCCCTCTAAAGCAGGTTTTCAGGGTTGAGCTGCTCCAATCCGGGCATGACGAAGCGGCCGTCTTTACGCACGAGCGTCCCATCGAAATACATCTCCCCGCCGCCGTAATCAAGTGTCTGCATCAGCACGATATCCCAGTGTATGGCGGATTTATTGCCGTTAGGCGCTTCGTCATAGCACGAGCCTGGCGTGAAATGGATGGAGCCGCATATCTTTTCATCAAAAAGCGTATCGTTCATGGGTTTAGTGATGAGCGGGTTGACGCCGATGGCGAATTCGCCTACGTAGCGGGCGCCCTCATCCGTATCCAGCAGCTTATTGGCCCTTTCGGTATCGTTTGCCGTGGCTTCCACGATCCTGCCTTTTTCGAACCTGAGGACGATATCTTCATATGTGAAGCCGTTTACGCGGGACGAAGTATTATAGGATATAGTACCTTCCACGCTGTCTCTGACGGGCGCTGTAAAGACCTCGCCGTCGGGGATATTCATCTTGCCGTCGCACTTAATCGCGGGAATGCCTTTGATGGAGAACCTGAGGTCTGTCCCTTTGCCGGTGAGCCGTACCTGGTCTGTTTTACCGAGAAGCTCCAAAAGGGCGTCCATCGCGGCAGACATTTTGGAATAGTCCAGGTTGCACACGCCGAAGTAATAGTCCTCAAATTGCTCTGTGCTCATTCCCGCCAGCTGCGCCATTGAAGGCGTGGGGTAGCGGAGCACCACCCATTTCGTTTTGGGGACGCGGATGTCGTGGTGCACCGGCTTCCAGTATTCCTTATTATACAGATCCAGTTTATCTTGGGGGATATCCGAATATTCGGCGCTGTTGCCCCCTCCCCTGACGCCCGCATAAGCATCCATGTCTGACATGCGTGCCGCGTCCCACTTGGCAGCAAGCGCGTACTGCCCGCCGGCGGCGCCTGCCGTAAGCGCGCGGTGCACACTAGGGTCAAGAAGATTGACGTAGGGCAGCGCCCCTGCCGCGTACGCCTCTTTCACAAGCTCGACGGCGATATCCATATGGCCGCCTACCACTTCGATGAGTATCTTTTCACCCTTTTGCAGGCCGCAGGAATAGTTTATTATGTTTTTTGCCAGGGTTTTTAATCTTGGGTCAAGCATCCTGTCATCCCCCGTTTTCTCCGCCGTATTTGCCGCGCAGGATATAGAGCGGCCTATTTTGGACTTCGTCGAATATTCTCCCCATGTATATTCCCATTATCCCGAGGGCGCAGAGCACAAGCCCCAGGACGCCGAGTATCGCCGCCAGCACGAAATGCAGGTATGTCGGCGGGGGCGTGAGCACACAGGTCAGTATTATCATGGCGATAAGATAGAGCAAGGCAAGGAAGCAGACAGCCAGCCCGGCGGGCAGCGCTATCTTCAGCGGGCGCGCCGAAAAGCCCACTATGCCGTCCCCGGCCAGTCTCATCATCTTTTTCATGGTGTATTTGGTTTCGCCTGCAAACCTGGGATCGCGTACGTATTCCACTTTGGCCTGTCTAAAGCCCACCCAGTTCACCATACCGCGCAG
Source organism: Bacillota bacterium (assembly GCA_030691525.1). Classification (GTDB taxonomy): domain Bacteria; phylum Bacillota; class Clostridia; order Christensenellales; family JAEXRW01; genus JAUYED01. The sequence goes on from JAUYED010000047.1 coordinate 6,934, forward strand.
GAAGCGGCCATGCTCCCGGAGCGTCTTCATCGCCTCGCAGACTTTCCTATCCAGGAGGCGGAAATCGCCCGCGTCCTTTGGTATCTTTTGCCCGCTCAAAACGTTCAGCACCCTGTAGAAAAGAAAGGCGGTCATCCTTTTGAAAGCGGACTCCCCTTTCCGTTTTACCCGCTTCCCATAGACCACTTCGCAGCCCTGCTTCCACATCTCTATCATCTGCGGGATGACTTCGGGCGGGTCCTGGAGGTCCGCATCTATTACCACGACAGCCCGGCCGCGCGCATGCTCTATCCCCGCGGTGACGGCTATCTGATGGCCGAAGTTCCTCGAAAAATCCAGCACTACCACGCGCCTGTCCCGGGACTGGATCTTCAACAGCTTGTCTATCGTGGAGTCCCTGCTGCCGTCATTGACGAACACGAGCTCATACTCTTCCCCGGCCGCGTCCATGACATCTTTGACTCGGCGGTAGAACTCCTCTATCCCCTCTTCTTCGTTACATGCCGGGGCAATCACCGAATAAACGATCTCTTTCAATGCTCACACCTCGCCTGAAATTGGTAAGCTTATCTAGTCGCAGCATTTAGTATTATAGCCCTTTCTGTGATATAAATAAAGAATCCGGCGCGCTTTCCGGGAAAAAAATGTTGGCATGAAAGCAATACGAGGGTTATAATATTATTCGGCAGTTTGATATGAATCTTTCTTTTATATATTTTATTACTTTAAAGGAGGTAAGGATATGCCGCTTATCACATCGGTAAAAATGTTCAAGAAGGCGTACGCAGGGGGCTATGCCATCGGCGCGTTCAACGTCAACAACATGGAGATCGTCCAGGGCATCACCGAGGCCGCAAAGGAAGTGGACGCCCCGCTCATCCTGCAGGTCTCTTCGGGAGCAAGGAAATACGCAAAGCATGTTTATCTTATGAAGCTGGTGGAAGCCGCCCTCGAAGATACCGGGCTTCCCATCTGCCTGCATTTGGATCACGGCGATACGTTTGAACTGTGCAAGTCCTGCATTGACGGCGGGTTCACTTCTGTAATGATTGATGGCTCCCATTTTCCCTTTGAGGAAAACATACGCCTGACAAAGCAGGTCGTAGACTATGCGCATGACCACGGCGTAGTAGTGGAAGGCGAGCTTGGCCGCCTGGCGGGCATCGAGGACGCGGTCAATGTGGCCGACGGGGAC
>JAUYED010000040.1 GCA_030691525.1 Bacillota bacterium
ATTTATCGGGAAGCGCGCCGTACTGTATGCCGGTGAGCAGCTCGTATAACTTGGCACTGAGCGCGCCCAGCTTCCCATCGTTGACAACGATGCGTTTTTGTCCGAGGACCAGCTCGGACACCCCAGAGATCACAGCGGCAGTGCCCGTACCGAAAACCTCCTCCAGCGACCCATCCTCCGAAGCGCGGAAAAGCTCCCCTATCTCCATCTGCCTTTCCTCCACGGCGATGCCCATATCCCGCGCCAGCCGGATGACCGAGTCGCGCGTTATGCCCGGAAGGATGCTTCCTGTCAAAGCGGGAGTGACGAGCTTGCCCCTGATCTTGAAGAAAATATTCATAGAGCCGACTTCTTCGACGTACTTCCTGTGCACGCCGTCCAGCCACAGCGCCTGTACGCAGCCGCAATCATGCGCCTTCTGCCCCGTTATCAAGCTTGCGGCGTAGTTGCCGGCGCATTTGATAGACCCGGTGCCTCCGCGTACTGCGCGCACGTAATCCTCCTCCACAGAGATGCTCACTGGCTTTAGCCCTTCTGCATAATACGCGCCTACGGGCGAAAGAATGATAAAAAACAGGTATTTATCGGAAGGCCGCACCCCCAGAGCTACATCCGTACCGATCATGGTGGGGCGGATATAAAGCGACGTCCCGGGGGAACTTGGCACCCAGTCCTTCTCGATTCGCAGCAGCTGCTTCAGAGAGTCCACCATCTCATCTGCGTCAAGAAGCGGCATGCACATGCGCTCGGTAGATTTGTTCATGCGGAGGAAATTGTCTCTTGGGCGGAAAAGCAGTATCCCGCCGTCTTTTGCCCTGTACGCCTTCAGCCCTTCGAACACGGCCTGCCCGTAATGAAACACCATCGTTGCCAAGTCGAAGGAAACGGGGGCATACGGCACGATGCGGGCATTATTCCAGCCCTTCCCCGTTTCGTAATCCATCAGGAACATATGGTCGGTGAATATCCTCCCGAAGCCCAGCTGGGATTCGTCCACGGGTTTCTCTTTGGGATTTTTGGTAAGTTCGATATCCAGCTTTAACATGCTTGCTACCCCCAGTAATTTTGAATCTATTCGATCATGCGTTCCATGCCGCGTTTTTTTCCCCTGTTTTGACTGCGCATACCCTGCCGTCCGTCAGTTCCGCGATGGCTCCCAGCGCTCTTGCCTCGCACTCCTCGCGGATGAGCAGTATGGCGGAGACCTTTTCCCCGTAATCCGCGCTTTCAACGGCACAGCCCGCTTCTTTGGCGAGCGCCTTCTCCAGCCGGTCCCAGTCTGCATAGTCCGCATCCAGCCGGTAGACCGCAGTCTTCTCGTACCGGAGCTGCCCTGCAAGCTCGAGCGCTGCCGATGCGGCGCCCGAATACGCCCGGGCGAGCCCTCCGGCGCCGAGCAGTACGCCGCCGAAGTATCGTGAAACTACGATAAGTGTATAGGTCAGCCCCCTGGCCTTTATCGCTTCAAGGATGGGGATGCCCGCAGTACCGGCGGGTTCCCTGTCATCGCTGGAGCGGGAAATCTGCCCGTTCTCCCCTACGATATAAGCGTAGCAATTGTGGGCAGCGTCAGAATACAGCTTTTTTCGCATTCCGATCAGCTGCTGCGCTTCATCTTCGCTTCCAACCGGCGCACAAAAGGAAATGAACCGGGATCTTTTGATGTTTATTTCCTTCTGCGCCTGCCGCGCCGCCGATTTATAGCCCATGCCGCTTCATCCTTTTATGGTGAAGCAAAAGTGCGTCTTCTTGCCTTTTCTGAGCATGATCCGCCCGCCTGTTATATCCTTTTCCTGCACCTCTGCAAAAACGTCTTCAACGCGGTTTTCGTTTATATAGATGCCGCCGCCTTCTATGAGCCGCCTGGCTTCTCCCTTGCTGGGAGCGAGCCGGGAAAGCACGAGCAGGTCTATCACTTTGCGGTTCTTTTCCAATTCTTTTAACGTAAGTTCCAGCCCCGGCACCGCGCCGTCCAGCTCCCCGCCGGAAAACAGCGATCTTGCCGCCTCGTGCGCCGAAGCCGCTTCTTTCTCCCCGTGGACCTGCCGGGTGATCTCAAAAGCCAGCGTTTCCTTTGCTTTATTTATCCTTTCGTCCTTATGGGCGCAAAGGGTTTTTATCTCATTGACCGGAAGGAACGTCAGAAGCAGCAGGCACCGCTCTACATCCTCATCGTCCACGTTGCGCCAGTACTGGTAAAATTCGTAGGGGCTGGTCTTTTCGGGGTCCAGCCAGATGGCGCCTTTTTCAGTCTTGCCCATCTTCCTGCCGTCAGAAGTAGTGAGAAGAGTGAAAGTCAGCGCGTACGCCTCCGCTCCTTCTTTCCTGCGGATCAGGTCTGCGCCTGCAAGGATATTGGACCACTGGTCGTCCCCGCCCATCTGCAGCCGGCACCCGTACTTTTTGAAAAGCACGAGAAAATCATATGACTGCATGAGCATATAGTTGAATTCGAGGAACGAAAGCCCTTTTTCAAGCCGCGCTTTGAAGCACTCGGCGGTAAGCATCCGATTGACTGAAAAAAGCGAGCCGATATCGCGCAGGAAGTCAATATAATTCAGCCCGAGCAGCCACTCGGCGTTATCCAGCATCATGGCGCCGCCCTTGCCGAAATCCAGAAGGCGGGACATCTGCTTTCTCATACGTTCCGCGTTGCGCCTTATGGTTTCTTTCGTCATCATTTTGCGCAGGTCGGTGCGCCCGCTGGGGTCTCCCACCATGGACGTGCCGCCGCCTATGACGGCGATGGGCTTGTGCCCCGCGCGCTGCATATGCGCCATGGCAACGAGCTGCAGGTAGTGGCCTACGTGCAAACTGTCCGCAGTGGGGTCAAAGCCGACATAGAACGTGATGCTTTCCCTGCCCAATATATCTCTCAGTTCTACATTCGAGCACTGCGCGATGAACCCGCGCTCCATGAGCGTGTCAAACGCATTTTTCATTATCTATATGAATACCTCCGTGCGGTTCTGTTTGAACATTTATCAACACTTATTTAGAATATTATAACTGTTTTCCACCGATTATCAATAACTGCCATCGCGCAAGACCCCGGCAAGTATCCCCATCCCCTTTTTGACAGCGGGCACGCCGGACATGGAGAAATTCAGGCGCATGGTATTTTTGTGCCCCTCATCGGCAAAGAAGTTCGCTCCGGGGATGAATGCCACGCCTTCCTTCACTGCT
>JAUYED010000070.1 GCA_030691525.1 Bacillota bacterium
CAAGCGTGAAAAACGTACAGCCGAATGATATCCCCGGCCTTCTTGCAAAGTGCCCCCGCATTACCGCGGTCGCTTTCAACGGTACGCTTTCCACCCGGCTGTATTCTTCCCATTTCCCGAAACAGGAAGGTATGACATATATCCAGCTCCCTTCAACAAGCCCCATCCCCCGCCCCGGCATGGCAGCATATGAGGACGTCCTTTGCGCATGGAAGGAAGCGCTTTCGAGCTGCACCGGGAAATAAAAACCGGAGGAATCTTCCCCCGGTTTTTTGGTGGAGCATAGCGACCCATTTAACGGCCGCCTTTTTGGTGATTTTATCCCATCCCCTTGCAATACTCAAAAAATATTGAAGTACCGGCGATCTATTTCCTGTCTACTCATATTTCAATGCGTCTATCGGTTTAAGCTTTGATGCCTTGATTGCCGGCAGCAGTCCAAAGATGATACCGATAAGTAGCGAGATCCCGAAAGCCAGCAAGCTTATCCCCGCATTCCCCGTAAATGTGATCCCCATACTGTTGACCACGCTGCCGAGTATCGCCGCAAGCCCCACACCGATGACTCCGCCAAGTCCGCACAGCACCAGCGCTTCAATGAGAAACTGTTTCAATATCGCGCCCGTCGTCGCCCCCACGGCCTTTTTCACGCCGATCTCGCGCGTCCTCTCCGTTACCGATACCAGCATGATGTTCATCACCCCGATACCACCCACAATCAGGGAGATTGCCGCAATGCCTCCCAGCATCAGCGAAAGCGAGTTGCTAACGCTGCTCATTGTTTCCAGCACCTGCTCCTGACCGAAAGTGCTATAGTCGTTTGACGTCAGCGTCTTGAGCAGTACCGTGTTGATCCTGTTTGCAAGCACGCTCCCGTCGGTATCTTTCATACCCATCACGTACGCCCTGGAGATGGATTTATCCACACTGCTTTTCTGTAGCGTTGCAATGGGCAGTATCACGGCGTTCCCCGAGTTATTCATGACGTCAGAATTTTCGCTTGAGAGCAGCCCGATAACGGTATAGTACACGTTGTTAATGCGCAGCAGCTTACCGAGTGCTTTGTAGGAGTCATCAAAGAGACTTTTCGCGATGGTTCCCCCCAGTACCACTACATTACTGCGGTTCTCGTTGTCCACGTCCGAGATGAAACGGCCCGCCATCAGCGTGAGGCTTTGGCTGTCTAGGTAGGTGGCTGTCGTTCCCGTCAGCGACATGCTTTCCGAGTTGGTCTTGTACACCGCCGTACCCTGTGAGCTTGATACCGGAGTGATGCTGGCTGTTTGCACGTTCTGTAGCATCGTTTTGAGCTCATCATACGTCGGGTTGTTGCTCCGGAAATTTATGGTGACGATGTTTCCGCCCAGGCTCTGCATGTTCTCCATGACCGAGCTTGTCGTCCCCTGCCCGATTCCCACCAGCACGATGACGGCCATGATCCCGATGATCACCCCCAGCATCGTAAGTATTGAACGCAGCTTTCTGGCAAAGATGCTCTTGAATGAGCTTTTAAGGATCTGAAGTATGCTCATAGCCCCGCACTTCCTTCCATGATCTTCCCGTCCTTGATGTGAAGGGTCTTTTGCGCTTCGCCCGCGATCTCCCTATCATGAGTGATAACCAATATCGTCATCTTGTTTTTGACCCAGAGCGTCTTCACTAGTTCGAGGATCTCCGCTCCTGTCTTGGAGTCCAGCGTCCCTGTGGGCTCGTCCAGCAGCAGCAGTTCGGGCTCGTTTATCAGCGCCCGTGCGATGGCCACTCTTTGCTGTTCCCCGCCCGAGAGCTGGGTAGGCCGGTTTTTCAATTTATCGCCCAACCCCACCAGCTCCAGAAATTCCTGCGCCTTTTTTCTTGCCCGCTGTGCTGGGACTCCGCCGAAAAGCTGCGGGAGCATCACGTTGTCCAGTGCGCTGAAATTGGCCAGCAGGTTGAAGTTCTGGTACACGAAACCGATGTCTCGGTTTCTCGTCCTGGCAAGTCCACGCTGGTCCACACTTTTCATCTCCACTCCGCTGAGCTTGTAGCTGCCGCTATCAAAGTTGTCCAGTAATCCGATCAGATTAAGCAGCGTGGTTTTACCCGAGCCGCTTTTGCCCATGATGGAGATGAACTCTCCTTTCTGGACCTCGAGGTTGATTTCATCGAGTACTGTCATCTTTCCACGGCCTGAAGGATAGGTTTTGGTTAGTCCTTTAATGGAAATCATCTTTCCTTCCCCCCGTCAATCTCTACTGCGCGGTTGCCATCCTTCGGCTGGTGACTGGCGTGGACTGGTATTACCGGGGAATCCGTTCATGATCAACCCTGTCCCGTTAAATGTACCGGTATTCTCCACACCTACGATGTCGCCCGCCGCAAGACCGCTGGTAATTTGGACATAGCTTGAGTTGGATATGCCTGTTTCTACTTCCTGCGCCGTATAAGCCGTTCCACTCTTTTTCATGACGATCTTCCTGCCGTTGAGCGTCAGCACTGCGTCGATGGGTACAGCCAGCGCATCGCTTACTTCTGCCACCAGGATGTTGACCTGTGCGCTCATGTTCGTACGGAAACCGGGATTTTGCTCGTCAAGCTGGATCTTTACCGTAAAGTTGGTCGTGCTGTTGGAAACAGTGCCTTCCACCGAGATGTCAGAGACCTTTCCTGTCGTCGGCAGGTCCAGCGCGTTGATGGTAACGTTCACGCTCTGCCCGATCTTCAGCTGCTGCGTCTCGATCTCATTAACCGAAACTTCAATATAATAGTTGCTTGTATCCACGATGGAGGCGATCTGTGTAGCCGAATTGACTTTGTCCCCTACTTCGACTGATACGGCCGAGATTGTTCCGGCAAAGGGGGCTTTCACGGCATTGCCGCTTTCCAATTCTACTAGGGCATCGCCCTCGGTGACCGTGTCGCCTTCCTTTACGTTTACTTTGGACACGTGCGAGCTTACCGCTCCTGTGAGCACTGCGGACTGGTACGGCTTGCTGCCGGTGTCGCTCATCGTCCCGATGGTCACTGTGCTGTCCACCCAGTCCCCAACGGCCACGTTCAGTTTGGTGATGGTCCCCTTGACGGGCGCCTTCACGGTGTTGCCGTTTTCGAGCAGAAGGATGTCTCCGCCCTTGGCGACGCTGTAGCCTTTTTTCTTGATGATCTTGGCAACTTTAGAGTTGTCTTCGGCAGTGATGTTTACCGTCTGCTTCGGAATTAGGTATCCTTCTAGCGACAGGGTATTTTTTATTTCCCCTATTGTCACAGTGTAGTCCGTATACTGCGACTGCGTCATGGAGGTCTGCGTCGTACAGCCCGTCAGGACACCCAGGGCTAGGACTGCACATAGTACTACTGCGATGAGGGTCCTTCCTCGTTTTTTCATTGGGGCATCTTTCCTTTCTGTTAAAATGAATAGACTTTTTAGCTGAACATGTTCACCCGATCCGAGGGTGGCTTGGCTGCTATGTGTTTGCAGGGCGTTCTTAAGGCAGCCGTACCATTCCCGCACTCATGTCCACGCTCATTGGCTTTCACTTCCTTTGAAATACTTCCATCTTCATGTCTAAGATCATACCGCCTTTATGTGAAGGCATGATGATGTGAACTGGAAATGAAAATGAAAAAAGCGTGCTGATTTGTCGATTCAGCACGCTTTTCCGGCCTTTTAGTCGGCTACTTTTTTAGTTCGAACCAAAAAGTGCTCCCCTGCCCCACGCTGCTTTCCACGCCAAAGGCCGCGCCATGCTGCTCTAAGATGTTTTTAACAATGGCCAAGCCTAGACCCGTGCCTACCACCGTACGCTTATGTGCCCCATCCACTTTGTAATATCGCTCCCAGATATTTTCCAGTTCATCTTTCGCGATCCCGGAGCCGGTATCGCGTACTTCAAAACGCACCATGTCCGGCAAGTCCGTTACTGTAATGAAAACTTTTCTGTCATCGCCTGTGTAGTTAATCGCATTGTTTATCAGGTTGTAGATCACCTGCTCTATCCTATGCTCGTCGCCTTGTGCGCTCGCACGTTCAGGTAAATTGTTCTCGAATGTGTAACCATCTTTTTCTGATAGGATCGAGTACCGTTTGAGGATGGACTTTGTCATCATTGAGATATCAATATGCGTGATATTGAGCATTTCCACTCCCGACTGGATCTCGGAGAGATCCAAGATATCGTTGACCAGGATGCTGAGTCTGTCTGCCTCTCCGATGATGACATCCAAATGTTCTCTGCGTTTTTTAGGTTTCTCACCCGACAGATCCCGGATCATTTCAGCATAAGCCTTGATCATCGTCAGCGGCGTCCTTAGGTCGTGCGAAACGTTGGCAATCAGGTCTTTTCGCAACTCATCTACCTTGGAGATCTGCTTGGTCGCATAGTTCAGCGTGCGCGAGAGCTGATCGATCTCGCTGTAATAGCTCCTCTCGAAGTCCACACTGTAATCACCCTTTGCGAGTCGGTCTGCACCGCCCGTTAGTTTGGTTATAGGTTTGGAAATCCTTCTCGAGAGGAAAAACGAGAGTGCAAATGCCAGCACCAGCAGGATGACGGAGATATAGATAAGCTGGTCTTTGAGGATGTTTGTCGTAGAGCCAATCGGATCGAGGTAAGAGCTAATAAAAAGCAGCTCTCTTTCACCTGAGTTGTTGGTGAGCAATTTCCCGTAAACGAGCATGCGGTTATGGAACATGGGGTTGTCCATCGTCAAGACTGCGCTTTGTTCCGGGTTTTCGAGCAGTTTTTCCTGCAGGGGTTCGAATATCTCCCTCGGCTGTTTCCTGGGCGAAGTATTGCCCGTCATGTCCGCGGACATGAGGACATCACCCTGGTCATCGATCAGCAGCACGACGAGATTGTTTTCGAAGGCCAGCTGCTGTGCGTTGCTTTGGAAATTTTCCGTCCCGTATTGCGCGCTGATTTTGGCGGCAGCTCCGGTGATCTCGTTGGTTTTCATCAGCTGGTAATAGGCATTGAGGAAAAGAATCTGCAGACACCAGAGCACCAGCAGGATAATCACGGCAAATAGGATGAAGTATAGCCAGAGATGGAATTTGAGGCTTCTGATGTCAAGTTTCAAATTTATATCCCACCCCTCTGAATGTTACGATGAACTTCCGGTATGCACCCAGCCTGTTCCTAAGCAACTTGATATGCGTATCCACCGTCCTGTCGTCGCCGAAAAAATCGAAGCCCCATACTTCGCTCAGCAGTTTTTCCCGTGAAAACACGATGTTCTTGTTTTTGACTAGGAAAAAGAACAGATCGCACTCCTTCATTGTCAGATCCGTCTTGTTTCCGTCCACGTATACATTCCTTCCGGGAACATCGATCACCAGCCCCTCAAACGTGTACGTTTCAGGTAAAGCCTGTCCCCAAGCGGTGTTCTTGTTGCGGCTAATGATGACATTCAAACGCGCCATGAGTTCTTTGGGCGAAAAGGGTTTAACTACATAATCGTCTATGCCTATTTCAAAACCGAAAAGTTTGTCATATTCCTCGCCCCTCGCAGAGAGCATCAGTACAGGAATTTTTTTTCTCTTGCGGATCTCCTTGCACGTGGAAAAGCCGTCGAGCTTCGGCATCATGATATCCATCACAATCGCGTCAAAATCCCGCGTATTGCATAGGTTAACCGCCTCCATGCCGTCCGCGGCTTCCGTTACATTATATCCTTCAAACTCAGCGTATTCCCGTATCACTTCGCGGATCTTCGCTTCGTCGTCTACCACCAAAATGCTGTACATGTTTCCTCTCCGTCCTTGTTTTCGTCCTATTTCAATAATAACCGATATTTATGATGTGATGATGAAATATTAGCGAAATATGCAGAAATGTGTTTTTCGCCCTTCAAACTTTATTTTTATCTTAAATTGTACATGCTGCCTTATCAAATGTGGCACTTAGGTTTTTTTAGAAGCGTTCAGATTACGTCCACGCTTGACTGCTTCCTTCCTCAGTATATACACTCAAATAGCAAAAAAGCCCCCAATCTTGGAGGCCTTCTCGTCACACAAATTGTGGATTTGAATGGTGGAGCATACCGGACTCGAACCGGTTACCTCTTCGTTGCGAACGAAGCGCTCTACCAGCTGAGCTAATACCCCGTCTAAGGCAGAGATTATTATATATGAGCCCTATGAAATAATCAATATCGTGTTTTTCTGCCGCCGTTTCTCCCGCATAAGCAGCATCATTAAAAACGGGGGCAAAAAGCGCATTGATTGTTTAGCGCCCGCTTTGATATAATTATATTGAATCAACTGTTTTGTACTTATTATTAAAGGGGGGTCAGGCAGGATAGAAGGGTATTTTACCTGCAATCATTATTTTTCATAAAACGAACGCTTTACCCTTTTGTAGCTGAAAAAATGAGGATAGTCTTAGTGCTGGACCAATACGATAACGAAAACAACGGCACTACTGTTTCTGCCGCACGCTTTGTTGAGCATTTGCGCGCCAACGGACACGATGTGCGCGTCGTTTCCACCGGCAGCCCCGCTTCAGGGAAATACGTCATCAAAACGCATATATTCCCCATCATTGACCCGCTCATCAGCGGGCAGGGCATGGTATTCGGGCGTTCGGATGATGCCGTCGTCCGCGAAGCATTTTCCGGCGCAGACATCGTGCATCTCTATCTCCCTTTCAAGCTGGAAATGAGGGCACGGGAGATCGCCGAGGAGATGGGGATACCCTATATCGCCGCCTTTCACTGCCAGCCCGAAAACGTCTCCTATAATATCGGCATGAAGTACCTCGAGCCGCTCAACGCCTGGATCTACCGCTGGTTCAGGAAGCGCTTCTTTCAGCATGTCAACCACATCCACTGCCCTACACAATTCATTGCAGAGCAGCTCCGCAAGCATAAATACAAAGCTCGGCTGCACATCGTCTCCAACGGGGCGGACGAGGCCTTCCACCCGATGGAAGTGGAAAAGCCCGGGGAATGGAAGGACAAATTTGCGATAATGATGGTTGGCCGCCTTTCGGCTGAAAAGAGGCAGGACCTGATCATCAAGGCAGCTTTGAAGTCCAGATACAGGGACAAAATTCAGCTGGTGTTCCCCGGCAAAGGTCCCAAGGAGAAGAAGTACCGGAAACTGGGAGCAAAGCTGAAGAACCCGCCCATTTTCGGCTATTACAAAAAAGAAGAGCTGGCGAAGCTCATCAACCAGTGCGATTTGTACGTGCACGCATCGGAAGCAGAGATAGAGGCGATATCCTGCATCGAGGCGTTTTCATGCGGGCTGGTGCCAGTGATCGCCAATGCAAAAATGAGCGCAACGAAGCAATTCGCGCTGGATAAACGCTGCCTCTTCAAAAACAGGAGCGTAAAAGACCTGGTAAAGAAAATCGAATACTGGATAGAGCACCCCGAGGAAAAGGCGGAAATGAGCAAAAGATATATCGAAAGCGCAAAGAAATACCGCGTTTCGCGCTCAGTGGAAAAGATGGAGCGGATATACCAGCATATCATTGATGAAAAGAAGTACAGGGAAGCGCATGCAAATGACCCCGATGCCCATATGATACATATGCCCACGACTATGTGCTATAAGGTAGGGGAAAACTTCCGTTTTGTAAACAGGAACTTCTTCTTCAAGCTGGGTTCTACAGCGCTGTACCTTTTCGCCATACTTGTTCTAACGGTGATCACTAAGCTTATATTCGGGCTGAAAATAGAAGGCCAGAAAAACTTGCGCCATCTTAAAAGCGGCGCTATAACGGTAGCCAACCACGTCCACATTCTGGACGGGCCTATGGTGGCGTGCATGCTCTTTCCGAGGAAGGCGTACATGGCCTCCTTGAAAACAAACTTCGAGATCCCTTTCATCCGCTGGCTGGTGCGGCTTCTGGGGGGCGTGCCCATTCCCGAAACCCCCAAGGCGCTGCGCGCTTTCATGACCTCCATGTCCCAGGAGCTTAAAAAAGGCCGCTTAGTGCACTTCTACCCTGAAACGGCGCTTTGGCCATGGTATGACAAGCTGCGCCCTTTTAAAAACGGCGCGTTTCACCTTGCTGTAGAATCCGAAGTGCCTGTGGTGCCCATGGTATTTAAATTTCGCGAGCCCAGATGGCTGGCAAAGAAGATCCGCAAAAAGCCCGTAGTGACGCTGGTGGTGGGCAAGCCAGTTTACCCGGGCGGCAGTGGTTCACAGAAGGAGCGCATGGAAGCGCTGCGCGAGACCACGCATGAGCATATGGCAGAGATGATAGAAGTAAAGGCAAAGGCATAATAAGCGCGAAATAATCAGTCCAAGCGTTAAATGAAGCTGAACATAACATAGCCCCACCCAAAAGCGGGGCTTTATTCGTATTATAGCGTGAAAACCCGGGGCATATATTTTTTCAGCTCCCTGCCGGAGAAGAAGGCGATGCGTAAGGCGTAGAGCAAGACCAAAATCTCCAGAATATAACCCGGCAAATTTAATACAATATTTATCATAGCAGGCGTTGGATCATATATGAAACCAGAAATAAGCGATGCTATTTGTATACGCAGACCGTTCAGACATTCAAATAAAAGGATAATGGAAAGATCAAAAACGATATCCAGAAACTTTCGCGCATCCGCAAGAAAAAGGATACCTATGGTTAAGAGAAGAAAGAAAGGAAGCCCAAAGTACGATAGAAGACCATAAAAAGGAAGAACGAACCCGAAAAACTGTGGATAGATAGTACGCTGGAAAAAGGCCAGCACAGCTAATGCAAAGGCGGTAGCGCTAACTGCCCGCGGAGAATCTACAAACCAGCCGATCCGTTTCGTTCTTGGCAACTGCAGGCTAATACTCTTAAAGGGTTGAAAGCCCATCTTGAAGAATTTGCCGAAACATACACAGGAAAAAACCCCGAGGACAACCCCAGCTAACCCCATAATGCCGCTAATATAAATGAAGGCATCAGTAGAACCAATTTCAAAAATTTTTGATAAACCCGTTTTTAATCTTTCTATCCCCCAAAATGCCAAGACAAACCCTAGAATATAAAGCGAAAACACGAAGGGTCTTTGGCGAAACAGCGAAAGAAGGATAAGCACCCCGTACGCCAGAAATGCAAGAAAAAGCAGCGTATCGGAATTGTAGTATAAAAGCCGCTGTACCCAGTCCTCACCTGAGTGGGGCGCCAACGTAGAGAAGCCGACAAGATATACTATGACCAATATCACTGATACGGCAAAAAGGTTATACAGGACATTACGGTTGACCTTCATATCCCAACCTCATTCTTATCTGCTTCCCTGATATATAAGCAATTCATTAATTACTAAATATTAACATAGATATCCGTAGATGTAAAACAGGAAATCAAGCGATAGGTTTATTTCCAGAGCGTTGATTTGTTGCTAAACAGAGCTTGACCTTGCCGTTATCTCCCTATTCCTAGCACATATTTTTTCAGCTCCCTGCCCGAATGGAAGGCGATGCGTGCGCCGGTGTAGGTACCGAAGAGGAAAACGACCCAGTATGCAGAATTCAAAAGAAATTGTATAGGGATCAGCCCTAATGGAGAAGAAAGCATATTCAATGCCATTGCCAGGATGAAATAAAGCGAGGAAACGGATATAAAAAGAGACAGTATGAGCTGCGCCATGGCATTTCTTTTTGATTTCCGTAATATGAGAAATCCCAGAAGGATGTACAGAGAGGCGAGGAGAATATGGGCCAGCAGCCCCGAATCCGGGAATCGGAGATGGAATACCAGCCATTCGAGGATATTCATCAGGATAAATAAAAAAGCACCGATAAAGCAAACGATGGCAGCTGGCAAAGGCGAATCCTTGGTCCAGTCTGCTTTTTTGTTACGCTGCCGCTTCGCTTCGGCGGGGTTCGTGATAGGATAGGGGCGGGGGCAAGACACAACCATGTATAAGGCAGACAATACGCCTGAAAATACAGCTGCGACGTGTCCCCCGTAATCAAAGAACAGATGCAGCGCCACTCCCTGTGAAGGCCGCTGCCTCGGCAAAAGGGTGATGAGCAGCATCAGTGCCATTGAACCCAGCGCGACCCCAAGGATAAGAAGCGTCAAAGGCCTGGGCTTTCTCCATGAAATCAGGGCGACGATGCCCGAAGCCAAAGAGAGCAACAGTAAATGAAGTAACAGGGAAATATATTCCAGCGTCTGGGCTCCCGCCTTTTGGGATAAATCCAGCATATACGAAATATAGCCCACCGAATATGCCAAAAATGCAATAAATGAAAATACAGCTGCCGCAATGAGCAAACTCCGGCTGAGCTTCATTTTTTATCACCCGTGTTAGTTTATGCACGGGACGATACTTTTTCATACATCAATATCCTGTTCGGCATTCGGTTTCAAAAAACGCCAAAAAAATATAGTCAGCAGTGCATTATGCCCCGCTGACTATCCGGTTCAAAATCCGTTCTTATTTTTTCGGCGGTTCAGGCACGCAACAGCATGCGCCTTCTTTTATCACTTTGTCCTTCCCCTTGCAGCCCATGTAAATTGCAGCCCAGACGCCGAATGCCAATCCAAAAACCGGAACTATGATAATGCCCCATATGTACCATTCGAGATTGACGCCTGACCAGTCGGTGACCGCGGCAAACTGCATTATGGAAGGAAGTACCTGGCTGAGCGACCATGCCGCGAGCCCTCCTGCAAGAGCGGCTGTGGCAATGTGCCTGGGCTTGCGCAGCGAATCGAAAAGAACCACGGCGAGGGCGCCGAGCAGAAGGCCTGTGATAATGTACCCTATAACGCCTTGTATGATGATATCAAATGAATCCCAAAGAGTAGTCTGATTGGCTGATGTAAAATTTGTGATGATGAATCCTATGCATACAAACTGAAGGGCAAATGCCGCGGCACACAGTGCGGCGATGACGATAATGACCACTTTATTTTGCTTCATTCGTTTTTCCTCCAAAATAGTTTATGGAAAAAATATAACACAAGTGTCCGGGGATGTAAAATGAATCACCGGCGGTCAGAAAATATTTATCTTAGACGAAGAAAAAAAGCGCCCCCGCCTTCCGGGAACGCTTTAGGACAAGATGATTTTTTGAACCCTTATTTGCTGGCAATTTTGTATGCGATGGGGCCAATGATGGGGAGCACGATATCCTTCTTTGAATACGCCTGGATTATGCATATTACGCTGATTGCGACAGCGGCCAAGAAGATTATCCACTCTATCGCCATAAAAACGACCCATATACCCAGAAAGAGTGTGGCTCCAGCGACGATCATGAAAATGAGCCAGAGGACAAAGAAAATAGCGGATAGCAGCAATGCCTGCATCGCATGGAACTTTACATACTTGCTTTTTTGTTCGATAAAGAAGAAAATCAATGCGACGATCCAGGTGAAAGGCCCAAGAATGTAGCACAATAGAGCTGCTACGTTTTCATTCAATCCGGTAGATGATTTCCCGTCTCCGCTTAAAAGGGATGCCGGTGATACACGACCTGATGCGCTCATAAAAAAACCTCCTTAAAAATAAAATCCAATTTCCTGTGGCTTTTTTGCGCCTGATGATAATCAGATTATACCACATGCCCTGACAAATGTAACTATAAATCTTGCTTTTTCAGTTTGCAGCTATCCTACCTTCCGACCCTGTCCAGTATCTCGTTGCGCTTGGACTGATACTCTTCCTCGGTAATGACACCCGCATCCTTGAGATCGGCAAGCTGCTTGAGGGCTTCAGCCGGGGAAGCTGCCTGTATGACCACCTTCTGCCGGGGCTTTAACAACCCTTCCTCCTGCCACTTCCGATAAAGCAGATAGCCGTATACCGCAAAGGCATCGCAGAGAAGCAGGCCCGCCAGCGCGGGCGCGGCCGCGGCTCCATAGACAGAAAAGATGACGCCGAAAACCAGCAGGTAAACGCCTAGGCCCCCGCCGCCGAAGAAAAGGGCGTACGGATGCTCCTTAACGAGGTAAAAGAAATATATCACCGCAGCAAACCCCCACAGGAAAAGGCCTGTGATGATATTCATGACCCCGACGAAGATAAACGCTCCTCCGAGGCCCAGGTATCCCGCCGCTCCCGCAGCAACGACTGTCATGATGCCTGCCACCAGCGCTGCCAGCCCCAGTGCTCCGAAGGCAGAGATGGAAAAATAGCTGATAAGTTTCTTGCGGTCCATAGCTTTAAACGCCTCCTATTACGATTTTGCCTATTTAACGATATGACAGCCGGGCCCTTTGCATGACCTTGCTTACACCTTCATCAAAATTATCATATGCCTTTGTGCTAAATATAATATTGTAAATACTTGGGCAAAATAAAAAAGACGAACTCAGATAGCCGTCTTTTATTCAACACTTTGAACTGTGGAGCAGCTCAATTCAATCAGCCGTATTTCTCAGCGTCATTCCATCAGGTCGCCGTAGGGCTTCCCCGTCAGCCGTTCAGCTGTATAGATTGACTCCTTGTCCTCGACATCTATTTCTGCGCCCGAGCGCTTTTTCATATTTTCGTTCCTGATGATTATATAGGACTTCTGTGTGAAGGGGCACATGAAAGAAACAGCGATACCTGCGATCAAACCCAGCATGGGCAGCAGGAGAAATGCGATCCTGAGGATAGCAAGAGGCGTGCCCGTCATGGCATCCAGGAGCGGTTCCGTTAAACCAAGCCCGAAGTACTTGAATATAAGCCCCGAAATAAAAAGCGCCAGCGAAAGGAGCAAAATTTTTATTGACAGGGACAGGCCTGCATACAGGCCGCGCATTGGCCGCTGGAACATGAACTCGCCCACATCTGAGGCAAAAGAAAGCGCCACGCGCCCTGCAGCAACGGCCAGGGCGATGCCGGCGCCCGAAAGAGCGGCAGCGATGGCAAAAAGAATGGCAGGCGTGTCCAGCGGGAGGAAAAATGTAGTAATAAGCCCTGCGGCCGTCACGAGCAGGCCGGTTCTATAAGCATAGCCCGCGCCTTTTTTTGTCGTCAATACCGCTGAAATAAGGGATGATATTATCGCCCCTCCCGCTGCAAAGGCCAGGATAAGGGTGATGTCCCCCGCTTTATTCAGGTAAAACGCTATATAGGGGGTCAGGAGCAGAAAAAGGGCGAGCGCAGTAAAAAATGCACATGCTTCCATGAAAAGGGCTGCACGAAGCGACCGGTTTTGAAGGGCTGCGCGTATGGCAGAGAAAAGCCTTGTATGCCTGCCGTAGTCCGTAGCGTCTACATGCCTTTCGCGCGCCTTGAAAAAGGCAAAAAACCATGGCACGGAAGAAAGAGCGCCGAAAAAGGCACCGAGGACCAGGAAGGCTGCTTGGGGTTTATTGGGAAATACCTTAACGATAGGCATTGCGGAAAGCAGGCAGCCCAGCGCTGCGAGGGAGAATACCAGTGTACGTATGGAGAAAAATGAAGAGCGTTTTTTGAAATCCTCCGTCATATCTGCAGGCAGCGCCTCATAAGGCGTGAATACCATGGCGAAAACCAAATTGAAAAGCGCGTAGGCAAGGGTATAGAACACCGCTTTGAATGCGATGGAATCCGTTTTGAACGTGAGCCAGATAAGGGCAAAGGAAGCAGCTACCGGAACGATACCGAAAAGAAAGAATGCCCGCCGCCTGCCATAGCCCGAGCGGGACTGGTCTGAAAGGTGCCCGAAAACAGGTGCGAGGATGATGCCGGCAAGCCCTCCGATAAGCGCCACGACGCCCGCCAGCACAGGGGGAAGCCCTACGGAAGTATTGTTGCTGACGTCCTGCACTAAAAAGCACAGGAAAAGCATACTGATGATCACAAGGGAAACGCCCGGCAGCACATCCCCGATAGAAAGGAGCATCATACGGGACAATATGGATCTTTGGCTTTGGGCTGTCCTCATCCTGGTGGGGAAGCCTCCTTGCGGCTTGGTTTTATGTTATTGATATCCTAACATACTCTCGGTGCGGCTGAAAAGAAAAACATTCGCGGCCTTTGACCGGTTTTTTATTTTAGCTGCTTTTATTTATTCTTTAATAAAATGAAAACAATTGATAATAATAAAAAATGAAAAGTTTATTATTTGGGAAACAATACTCATAAGCGAAAGCAATCGCGTTTATCATGAGAAATAAAAAAGATGAGCTGCTTAGGCATTGAACCTGAAATATATGGAAGGATGCGCATTTGTGAAAGAACAGGAAACCCTTTTTGCCGAGGAAAGAAAGCAAAAGATCATGAAGATGCTTTTAAACAGGGAAAAGGTCACAGTAGGTGAGCTCGTTGAGCATTTCAACGTATCCGGCGCGACCATCAGGAACGACTTGCGTGAGATGGGCAACCGGAACATGCTCGTGAGGACGCACGGGGGTGCGATACTGTGCACGAACACCGGATATGAGCAGGACGGCCGTAAGGAAGGACAGAGTACGGAATTAAAGCGGCGGATCGCCGAGGCCGCGTTTTCCCTTATCGAAAACGGTGATACCATCGTGCTGGATACAGGAACGACGACGCTTGAGCTGGCAAAACTGATAGGTACCAAAAGGGGCATCGTAGTCGTAACAAACGACATCAAGATCGCATTGGCGATCGAGGAAAACGAGAGTATATCGGTGCTTCTGCTTGGTGGTTCCCTAAGAAAAAAGCACCATTGTACAACCGGCCCTTACGCTAAGGCGATGCTTTCCGACCTCACTGTGGACAAGGCATTCATGGGGGTGGACTGTTTGAGCGCAAAACGCGGCGCAACTACGGCAGACGTCAACCAGGCAGAAATGAAAAAAGCGATGCTGAGCATTGCAAATAAGAAATATTATCTTTGCGACTCGGCCAAACTCGGCGGAAGCTCCTTCGTACAATTCGCGGACATAGGCCAGATTGATGCAGCGATAACAGACGGGAGCGCAGACCCCGCGCAAATCAAAGACCTTGAGGACTGCGGCGTAAAGGTCATCATCGCTTAGCCGAGCAGAGCGTGCAATTACCGTTTGTTGATTTTAGCAGGGAGATTAAGACCAAGTAAAGTATCAACGCATCGGTTTTCAAAAAATGCGTAAAATAGCAGCATAGGGAAATTTATATCCATAAAAATTTCGTGGGCTTGACAAAGTTGAATACTCCAGGGTAATATTAGCATATGGTATAAGTACAAGTGTTGAGATAATTGACAAAATATTCATTTCGTATCGTCTTCCATTTGATTCATTTACTCCAAAGACAAAAAACGCGATTAAGATATGATCGCGTTTGTTAGACGTTATTTAGCCAAGAATCAATCGAAACGAAGTAAAAAGAGAGGAAATACCGCTATGCAGACAAGCGATCTTGATGCCCTAAGTCTTCAGGAACTGAGGGATATCGCCAAAGAAAAAGGCGTCAAATCCATCACGAAATACCGCAAGCATGAGCTTGTGGGGTTGATCCAGGCAAAGGAAGCCGGTCCGACCAAGGTGGTAGCATTTGAGGGGGTCAATACAGCGCCGGCGGCCCGGCCTGCAGAGAGCGTTCCAGAGGGAACTGCGCCCATAGAAGCCCGAAGCGGATACAACGGGGCAGCCGGGGCACCGGCAGGGGAAGAGGTGGAGCAGGGCGAACGGCCGAAGCCGGGCAAGTTTACCCGGTTCAACCGGTACGCCGACGGGAGCAACCCCGCGGTGACGGAACTTATCCAGAGCGGGGAATGCGGCGAGACAGAGGGCGTGCTGGAAGTGCTGCCTGATGGGTACGGCTTCCTGCGCTCGGATAACTACCTGCCCGGAAACCGCGATGTATATGTATCCATGACGCAAATCAGGCGTTTCAACCTGAAAACAGGGGACTTTGTGGCAGGTAAGACCCGCCCGTCCCGCGACGGGGATAAATTCCTCGCACTGATTTATATCAATTCCATCAACGGGGATGAGCCGCAAAAGGCGCTCGAACGGAAGGCGTTCGATGAATTGACACCTATCTACCCCGACCAAAGGTTGACGCTGGAAAACAGGAAAATGCAAAACGACCTCGCCATCCGGCTGATTGATTTGATCGCCCCTATCGGGAAAGGCCAGAGGGGTCTTATCATAGCGCCTCCCAAAGCGGGCAAAACAACCCTCCTGAAAAAGATCGCCAACAGCATATCAGAAAATTACCCCGATATGCACCTGATCATGCTGCTGATAGACGAACGTCCCGAGGAAGTAACCGACATGAAGCGGAACATCAAGGGTGAAGTCATATATTCCACATTTGATGAACTTCCCGAGCACCATACGCGCGTAGCCGAGATGGTGCTCGACCGCGCGATGCGCCTTGTTGAGCACAAGAAGGACGTGATGGTGCTTCTGGACAGCATCACGCGGCTGGCCCGCGCATACAATCTGACCATACCGCCTACAGGAAGAACGCTTTCAGGCGGCCTTGACCCGGGCGCCCTGCATAAACCCAAGCGGTTTTTCGGCGCAGCCCGGAACATCGAAGAGGGCGGCAGTCTGACCATCATCGCAACGGCGCTGATAGAAACGGGCAGCCGGCTGGACGATATCATCTACGAGGAATTCAAGGGCACGGGCAATATGGAGATACATCTCGACCGGAAGCTTTCGGAAAAGCGCATCTTCCCTGCAATAGACATCTACAAATCAGGCACGCGTCGGGAGGAAATCCTTTTGACTCCCAAGGAACTGGAAGGCATCTATACGATAAGGAAGCTCATGTCCGCAGCGCCATCGCAGGACGTGACAGAGAGTCTTATCGGTATGATGATGCCCACGACCTCTAACGAAATGTTCCTGAACCGGTTGGGCGAATGGATAAGGTTAATGGAAAAGGACGGATTTTCTAAAAGATAGTAAAGTCGCTTGCATTGAATCGGCTCAGGTTTTTGGATTGCAAAGGTGCATTTCCTTGGTGGTTCCTGCACATACTTTAAGATAAAAAGGAGGTATGTGTCTTGGAGAAGCGGGATAAAAAGCAGCAGCAGAAATGCCAGCAGAAACAGGCGCCCGAGCTTAAGCAAGGCGAAGCGGGCTGCGAAAAAAAGGAGAGCGAAACCCAGGGAAAAGACGGATGCAGATAACCAAGATGTAAAAGACAGCCGTAAAACGGCTGTCTTTTAATTTGGTGAGGGGGGCTTCCTGCCAAATAAAAAGTTTGGCAGGAAGCCCCCTTGCTTTCCTTATTAGCTGTGCTATAATAACCATGCATGTTTTTTGGCAATAGAGGTGAAATAAATCATTATGAAAGATAAGATACACCCGGATTATGGGCCGTGTACGGTCCATTGCGCATGCGGCGAGACGTTTCAGTCGGGCTCAGTGAAAAAGGAGATAAAGGTGGAAATCTGCAGCAAATGCCACCCGTTTTTCACAGGTAAGCAGAAGCTCGTGGACAGCGGCGGACGCGTGGACAAATTCAAAAAGAGATATGGACTATAAAGCAGCCCTTCTTCTTTCGTTCGCAAGACATTGGCAGGCGTGTGCGTATCGCTGCGGCCTGCCTTTGGTTTCTACCTGCCGGTGCGTTTTTATTTCACAGGGGGAAATGGATGAAAAACAAACCTAAATTCAGATGCAATATTGGCGGACAGGCTGTGCTGGAGGGCGTGATGATGAAAACGCCGGAGAGCATCGCGCTTGCCGTACGCCACAGCGACGGGAGCATCACGATCAAAAACGAAAAATTCGTGCCTTACGCCAAGCGCAACAAGTTTCTGGGCCTTCCCGTCGTGCGCGGGGTAGCGGCATTTGTCGAATCGCTGGTGGTGGGAACCAAGACTATAACCGATTCGGCAAAAATCCTGGAAGAAGAAGAAAGGCGGATCGCCGCGAAAAAGGCGGAAGAGGCCGCCGGTTTGGGCGCAGCCGAAAATACGGATGCTCTGAAGGAAAGTGCCAGGCCGCGGAGCAAGACCAAAGAGGGATTATCTATCGCCATCGCGGTAACGATCTCCCTTATCATTTTCATAGCGCTTTTCATCTGGCTGCCGAATTTCATGACCAACCTCATAAAGCCGTTGATCGTACGCGACCCGGCGGTTTTAACGGCTGGGGAATCCATAATCCTCAACCTCATCGAGGGGTTTCTGCGTATCCTCGTCTTTGTGGGATACCTGCTTACAGTGACGCTGATGAAGGATATAAGAAGGGTCTTTATGTACCACGGCGCGGAGCACAAGGTGATCCACTGCTTTGAAAACGGCGAAGTGCTCATGGTCGAGAACGCCAGGAAGTATAAGACATCCCATCCGAGGTGCGGTACGAGCTACCTTTTCCTTGTCATGGTGGTCGCTATCCTGCTTTTCTCGCTGCTGGGCTGGAGCGGAGACATATTGACCCGCGTGGGGCTGCGGCTGCTCATGCTTCCCGTGGTCGCGGGGCTGGCTTACGAAGTGCTGCGCCTTGCCGCCAAGTCGGATGCATGGCCGCTGCGCGTGATACGCGCTCCCGGCGTGCTGCTTCAAAAGCTTTCTACGCGCGAGCCCGACGATTCTATGATCGAAGTGGCCATCGCCGCCTTCAATGCCGCCGCAGAAAATACCTCGTCCATCGCCGATGAAATAAAGCCAAAAGGGAATAAGGACGGACATTGACAGCCGTCAGGGAAAATTGTAGCGCTTTTCGCATCTTCGTCCTTCATTTGGGCATGATGGCAGAGCGCTTTTATTGTCCCGGGGGCTGTTTTGCTGTATGCTAAGGTCATGATGATCCAAAGAAATTGTGGGCTGAAGGAAGCGCTGAAAGCAGCGCGGGAATATTTGAAAGACGACGGTATATCAGGCGCGGACGCGGACGAACTTTTTTGCAGCGCTTGCAGCATAAGCAAGCAGGAAGTTTTTGCACACCCTGAGCGGATACTGGCGCACAGGCAGGCAGTGGAACTGGCCTCCCTGCTGCGGCAGCGCAGGAAAGGCATCCCGCTCCAGTATCTGCTGGGGGAAGCCTGGTTCTGTGGACGCCGTTTTAGGATAGAGAAGGGCGTTTTCATCCCCCGGCCCGAGACGGAGATCCTGGCAGAGATTGCTGCAAACCGAGCAAAGGAATATGCCCGAGCGGCGGATAACGTACGCGTACTGGATATTTGTACGGGAAGCGGGTGCATAGCCATCACCATCGCAGCAGAATGCGATAGCGCGGCCGTGACCGCTGTGGACAAAAGTGCGCGCGCTGTGCAGCTTGCAAAGCGGAATGCTGAAGCGCTTGGAGTGAGTGCCTGTGTTGGAATATATCGTGGAGACCTTTTTCCAAAGGCGCAGGGAAAATACCATCTCATCACCTGCAACCCGCCCTATATCGCCGCTGCCGACATGGCAGGCCTGCAGCGAGAAGTAAAAAGGGAGCCCCGCCTCGCGCTTGCTGGCGGAAGAGACGGGCTGGATCATTACAGGCGCATTTTGAAAAAAGCGGCATGCTGCCTCGAAAAAGGCGGCACGCTGCTGCTCGAACTGGGATACGGCCAGGCGGACGCGGTATGCGCGCTGTTCCCGAGGGGTTGTAAAATTTTAATCCACAACGATTTTAACGGGATCCCACGCGTCCTTGAAGCAGTGTTTGAATAAAGTTAGAATATAAGATAATGAGGCCAGAGCGAGGTAGAAAGATGAACGGGAAGCTGAAAGGCATACTTGAAAGATATGAAGAATTGACAAATAAGCTGTCGCAGCCCGATGCAATGGCGGATATGGAAGCGTGGCAGCAGATGTTAAAAGAACATTCCGCCCTGGCCGAGATCGCTGCAAAGAATACAAAATACGAGGCGGCGGCGCGCGAAGTAGCAGAACTGGCCGAAGCGCTCCAGAGCGGGGACGAAGAATTGGCTGCCATCGCATGCGAAGAACTACCCGGCGCTGAAAAAAAAGCGGAAGTCCTCAAAGAAGAGCTTCTAGTGATGCTTATACCCAGAAATCCCGATGATGATAGAAACGTCGTCATCGAAGTGCGTGCGGGAACGGGCGGGGAAGAGGCCGCGCTTTTTGCGGCAGATCTTTTGAGGATGTATATGCGCTTTGCTGAACGCCAGGGACTGGAATACGAATTGCTTTCCATCAACGAAACCGAAAAAGGCGGACTGAAAGAAGCCGTAGCGATGATCCGGGGGCGCGGCGCCTACTCACGGCTAAAATATGAAAGCGGCGTGCACCGCGTCCAGCGAGTCCCCGAAACGGAGGCCAGCGGAAGGATACACACAAGTGCAGCCACTGTAGCTGTGCTTCCCGAAGCCGAGGATGTGGATGTGCAGATTGACCCCGAGGAACTGCAGATAGACACATACCGCAGCGGAGGCGCGGGGGGGCAGCACGTCAACAAAACGGAGTCCGCAGTAAGGATAACCCATTTGCCTACGGGCATCGTGGTGCAGTGCCAGGATGAACGCTCGCAGGGCCGGAACAAGGAAAAAGCCATGAAAGTGCTCAAAACCCGTCTCTTTGACATGATGCAGGCCAAACAGCGGCAGGAATATGCCAGCGAAAGGCGGAGCCAGGTGGGAAGCGGGGACAGGAGCGAGAGGATACGCACATACAATTTCCCGCAGGGGAGGGTGACAGACCACAGGATCGGCATGACCATATATTCGCTGGAAGAATTTCTGGACGGGGATATCGCGGAAATGACCGGAGCGCTTGTGCTGGCGGACAGGAAAGAAAGACTGCAAAACAGCGACACCTGAAGGCTGTCTTCATAACGGCAATATAGCCCGGGGGGAAACTCCCCAAGGGCATATCACAGTGGCACAGGGAATACACTGTTTCGACTTATTTTATATCATTCTGGCAGCAGGCAGGAAATTCAGCGTCGCTGTATCCCCGGGGTGAAGATGTGAGCCCGATCTTAGAATCAGTTCTTTTCGGTGCGGTATCCGGTATAGTGGGAACGGGGTTGGGCGGACTGGTCTGCATATTGATCAGAAAGCCGAGCCAAACCCTCTCAGCGGTTATGATGGGCTTTTCAGGTGGGATCATGATGGCGATATCGCTGTTTGATATGATGCCCAAGGCCGTCAGGACCGCCGGCGTCATCTATGCAGTGCTGGGTATGGCTTTGGGCGCCATCGTCATCACGCTTGCACATCTTATCCCCCACCGCCACAGCCCCGAGGATGGCGGCATAACAACCGGCAAAAGGACGAAGGCCATGCAGGCGCTCTTTCGGACGGGGATGCTGATCACCATCGGGATCGCGCTTCATGATTTGCCCGAGGGCATGGCCATAGGCGCAGGCTTCAACCTCCCTGATTACGGAGTATGGATATCGCTGCTGCTGATGCTGCACAATATACCCGAAGGAGTGGCCATGGGCGTACCGCTATCCCTCAGCGGCACAAAAAAGTTGAAGGTCATCCTGCTTTGCCTTCTTGCAGGAAGCCCTTCAACTCTGGGTGCAGTGATAGGACACCTGGCCGGGGACATCTCGAAAGAACTCATCGGGGGAAGCATCGCCTTTGCCGTGGGCGCTATGATGATGGTGACGCTCCAGGACCTGATACCCCAGTCCATCCAGCTGCGCAGGAGCTGGAGCGTATGGGCGAGCATCGCCTCGGGAGTGCTCTTTGGCTCAGCGCTGCTTTTTATACCGCACTGATGAAACAATGGCCTTAAATAGGAGTGGAACAATTGATTACGAAGGTTATCAATATCAATAGCAAAAATTTCGACAGCGCCATAACCGAAGCCGCCGATATCATCCAAAAAGGCGGCATTGTGGCTTTCCCTACAGAGACGGTTTACGGGCTGGGTGCAAACGCGCTGAATGAGTCTGCCGTGTCGCGGATATTTGCCGCCAAGGGGAGGCCGCAGGATAACCCTCTCATCGTCCACGTGGCATCCATCTCCGAAGCGCTGTCCCTGACGGAGGATATACCCGCATACGCGCTGGAGCTTGCGCGGCTTCTCTGGCCGGGCCCCCTGACGCTGGTGCTGAAAAAGAGCGATGCCGTGCCGTCTTTGGTCACTGCGGGACTACCCTCAATAGCAGTACGGATGCCTGCGCATAGGGTGGCTCTGGCGCTGATTTTGGCTGCGGGGGTGCCCATCGCCGCGCCCAGCGCAAATGTTTCAGGGCGCCCCAGCCCCACGCGGGCCTCGCACGTCTTGAGAGACTTTGACGGGAAAATCCCGCTGATACTTGATGGCGGCCCCTGCCGTGTGGGGCTGGAATCCACTGTTGTGGACTGCACTACGGACAAGCCCGTCATCCTCCGCCCGGGCGGCGTTACAGTCGAGATGATAAAAGAGATCGCAGGAGACGTCGAACTGCATCCCGCCGCCATGACCGATTATGAGGGGACGACCCCCTCACCGGGAATGAAGCACAAGCACTACGCGCCAAGGGCAAAGCTCTTCCTCGTTTACGGAGAGAAAGCGCCGGGCAGGATAGTATCGCTCTATGACATGTGCGAAAGCCGGGGCGGTATCGCCGCGATCATGGGAACGAAGGAAAACGCGTTATTTTACGGGGATAGGCGCTGCATCGTGATAGGCAGCCGCAGGGATCTGGGCGAATGCGCCAGGAATTTTTTCTCGACATTGCGTGCCCTTGACGATATGAACGTAGATGAAATCTTTGCCGAATCCTTCAGCCGCATCGGCATTGGACTGGCACTGATGGACAGGGCGCTCCGGGCGGCGTCGTTCCAGACCATTGATGCAGACAGGGAGTGATTTATGTAGATGGAACTGTTATTCATCTGTTCGGGGAATACGTGCCGCAGCCCCATGGCAGAGGCACTGGCAAAAAAAATGGCGCCGCAGCATGATACATCCTCGGCGGGGCTGTATGCGCTGGAGGGAGAACGGCCATCCGCAGAAGCTGTCCAGACCATGGAAAAAGAATATGGCGTTGACATCTCGGCATACAGGGCGCGGCAGGCCACTGCGGATATTGTAGCGCGGGCGGATCTGGTGCTGACCATGACGGAAGCGCAAGCGGCGTCGCTTTCAGCCAGTTACCCCCAATTCTCCAATAAGATACACCCTCTTGTGAAATACGCCTTCGGCAAAGGCGGCGATGTGCCCGATCCCTACGGGATGGGCATCGGTTCTTATATTGATGCCGCAGCCGAATTGGAAAAAATGGTGGCGGCCGCGCTGGAGAAAATAGGAAGCTAAGGGGGCTGCGCATAAGAGTAACAGTTGTAATATGCGGCTTAATTCTTTATAATAGTTTTATTCGGGAGAAAAAACGCAGCAGCTTATTTTTAGGATAACGGGGTGAAGCTTGCATGATAGCGATAGGAAGCGACCACGGCGGTTTCGAGCTCAAGCAGACAGTGATGAAATACCTTCAGGAAAACGGGTACGAATTCCGCGATTTCGGATGCTTCACGCCTGACAGCGTGGATTATCCCGACGTGGCGCTGCCTCTGGCGCAGAGTATCGTTTCGGGAGAGTTCAAGCGAGGCATCCTTTTATGCGGGACGGGCATCGGCATGTCCATGGTGGCCAATAAGATACCCGGCGTGCGTGCTGCCCTTTGCGGGGACAGCTACTCTGCGCACATGGCTGTTGAGCACAACAACGCCAACATCCTCATCCTCGGCGGCCGCGTAGTGGGACCGGGGCTTGCCATCAGCATCGTCGAAACGTACCTCAAAGCCACTTTTGCTGAGGGCAGGCATAGAGTGAGGATCGATAAGATCACAAAAATCGAAAAAGAATACCTAAGGGTGAAGGGTTGAATATACGATGGGAAAAGTAATGATAATTGACCACCCCCTTATCCAGCATAAAATCTCGCTGCTCCGCGATAAAAGAACGGGGCAGAAGGAATTTCGTGAGCTGGTGGCCGAGATCGCAATGCTCATGGCCTACGAAGTGACCCGGGACCTTCCCACCAAGGAAGTGGAAGTGGAAACTCCCATCGCGGTGGCCAAGACCCGCGTGATCTCCGGAAAAAAGCTTGGACTCATCCCGGTGCTGCGCGCAGGACTGGGAATGGTGGACGGGATACTCCGCCTGGTGCCGGCAGCGTATGTGGGACATGTGGGGCTTTACCGCGAGCCCAAGACGCTCGAGCCCGTAGAATACTACTGCAAGCTCCCCACCGACGTAAGCGAAAGGGAGCTTATCGTGCTTGAACCCATGCTGGCCACGGGAGGCAGCGCTGCTGCGGCCATAGGCATGCTCAAGGCCAAAGGCGCACAGCATATCAAGCTGGTTTCCCTCATCGCTGCGCCTGAAGGCATCGCGTGCGTCAGCAAGACGCACCCCGACGTGGATATTTTCGTGGCGGCCGTGGACGAAAAGCTGGACTACAATGGCTATATCGTGCCCGGCCTGGGTGATGCGGGAGACCGCCTGTACGGGACGAAATAAAAAAAATCAGCATACCCGCCCCGTATATCGTTTGGGAGGAATGGATCATGGACGATGAATTCAAGCGCTTGGCCAAAGACCTCGGGGATATAATAGAGCGGCTTGGCAAGGAAACCGGACGGTTCATAAGGTCCGCCTATGAGGAGACGGAAAAACTCTTTCGGACGAATGGCAGGGAGATCAAAGACCGGTTCGAAGCGATAACCGAAAATATCAGGACCGAAGCCCGGGAGATCGGGGATGCGGTCAAACGATTAAAAAACGATGAAGAAAAGAGGCAAGTCATACGCGAAAGCGCCCTGAAACTGAAAAGGACGTTCAAAGCTCTGGCTGCCGAAATGGTACTGTGGCCGGATACCAATTACCAGGACCTGATCCTCCGGCTGCTGCTGAAAAATGCGCCGCGCGGGGACGAGGAAGTATTCATATGCAAGCGGGACGAAAAAAGGATAGACGGGCCATTCATTGCCCGCGCCAACGAGGAATTGAAAAAAGCCGGCAAGAAGGGGAAATTGAAGCTTTCAAGCCGCCGCGTGGACATTGACGGCGGGTTCATCCTGAAAAGCGACGGTGTGGAGATAAACTGTTCGCTGGATGCGCTATTTGCAGAAATGGGCAAGAAATTCGAGGAGGAAGTCAGGAACATCGTTTTCGGCGATAAGAAATAGCGTATCTATTCCTATGCTGCCTATAAAACGTATACCGGGGGGTTTCGCCCTCGGTTTGTTTTTTTGGGAAAGGGGCTGCGCCGTTCGGGAGGCCGCATTACTTGCGTTTTCAAGTAATGCTAAATATGTGGCAATGAATCACACGGATTAAGTTCAAGGGGTTCACACGGATATTGGAATAGGTGTATATTGAAATTGTGCTATTAATATCTTACTTAGGATTCATAGCGAGTCATGTTCACGAGAGGAAAGGTGCCTGTTGGAGCCGATCAAGCAGGAAATAATAAACTATGCGAAAGGTCTGGGCTTTGGCGATGTCCGCTTTGCCCCGCCCGACCCGTTTTTGGAGTGGGCAGAGGAAGTTGCGGCGCTGAAAGGCAAATACAGGCCGCATGCTGTAGACAGGATGACCCATGACCCCCGCACCATATTGCCGGGCACGTCCTGTATCATTGTGCTCCTGCTGCCCTATATGCTCGCTCCGGCATTGCCCAAGGACACCGTCCCATTTGCCGCCTATTATACATATTCGCAGAGGGCGCACCTGATGACGCTGCAGCTTGCGGAATTCATAAGGAGCCGGGGCTTTTCTGCAGTGCCCGACCCGAACCTTCCTGCAAAGCACGCCGCACTGCGCGCAGCAGGGGGCATCTACGGGTACAATACGCTTTACATCCATCCTGGCTTCGGCTCGCTCTGCTGCATCCGCTTAATATTGACGGACGCCGCCAAAGCTGATCCCAAAGCGGCTGCCTTTTCTCCCTGCGAAAAGTGCGGCAGGTGCGAGAAAGCTTGCCCTACCGGAGCCATCACTCCCAAGGGCTTTGCTGCGGAATGGTGTCTGCGTACCTATATGGGCAAAGGGGAAATACCCAAAAGACTGCGGCCGGGGGTGGAGACCATTCTTGGCTGCGAAATATGCGCAGCAGTATGCCCGCATAATGCCAGGATCCCCTGCGTCATGCCGGACAGCGGGATGCTTGAGGCATTCTCCTATAAAAACGTGCTGACGGGTGCTTCCCGTGCAAAGCTGGAGGA
The DNA here is from genome assembly GCA_030691525.1 of Bacillota bacterium. Taxonomy (GTDB): domain Bacteria; phylum Bacillota; class Clostridia; order Christensenellales; family JAEXRW01; genus JAUYED01. The sequence continues at coordinate 25,885 of JAUYED010000070.1, forward strand.
ACTGGTGGGTGCGAATATGCTAAAGCACGGCGCGCTGGTATCCTGTGCTGCGGTGCTGGCGGCAAACAACGGCCGTACAGACTGCCTGCCATACCTTGAGGATCTGAAAAAAAGCAATATCCCGAATATATCGGAGCATGCCGGATGGGCTATCAAAAGAATCCTGAAGAGTAAAAGAGAAAGGAGGTAAACAGCCGGTCTCTGGCGTCAGTTGACGTAAAAAATGATAAGTGATATTATGGCGTAGGATACGCGTGGGAATATCCCGCGCTTTTATTTTTCATAAGAAAGCCCGCTTTTAATGCCGCAAGGAGTGAAATATCATGGCAGGTTTAGTCGTGCTTGGCGCACAGTGGGGAGACGAAGGCAAAGGCCGTTTTGTGGACTATCTGGCGAAACGGGCGGACGCCGTGATCCGCTATCAGGGCGGGAACAACGCAGGGCATACAGTGGAGCTGCCCGGTAAGCAGTACAAGCTGCATTTGATCCCTTCGGGCATCCTGTATCCTGAAAAGCCCTGCATCATAGGCAATGGCGTGGTGGTAGATGTGGCTTCGCTGCTTTCCGAAATGCACTCGCTGGAGCAGCAGGGATTCTCCATGAAGAACCTCTTTCTGAGCGATCGGGCGCACGTTGTGATGCCCTATCATAAACTGTTGGACACGCTGTCTGAAAAAACGTCCGCCATAGGCACCACCGGCAGGGGGATCGGCCCGTGCTACGTGGACAAAATGAACCGGACAGGCATCCGCATATGCGACTTGCTGGATAAAGAGGCCTTTCCTCATATCCTGCGGCGCGTGC